>CAJQGO010000241.1 GCA_905477565.1 uncultured Planctomycetota bacterium | reverse complement strand
ATCTTCTGTAATCGCAGGTCCATCCGGATTCGGTTCGAGGATGAAGTCCGGGCCTTCTTGACGGGGCATAGCGGCGAGTTTCTTTTCATACTTTCGAACCAAGTCCTTGCGACCTTGAATCGGATCATGAACAGAAAAATGCTCAAGGTGCACGAAAAACGGCTGGTCTTTATTTTGCTCGATGAAATCGATGGCGGCATCTGTCAGCTTATCGGTGTAGTAATCGCCCTCGTTCGCCGGCAGTGATTTGTCGTACTCACGACCGAAGGGATGGTAATAGGATTTGACCCACCCTGTGATGGCTTCATCAAACCCATAGGTCTTCGGATCTTTACGCAGATGTGCTTTTCCATAGTTAGCGGTAGCGTATCCATGCTGCTTGAGTGTTTCTGCCAAAGTAATCTCTTCGTCCGGTAGTGACGTCATTTTTTCAGCGTGATGCAGTGTTTCGTACTCTCTCTCCGGACGTCCGGCCAGCCACTCGGTCAGGTTCGTACGCGCTGGATACTTCCCGGTCAGAATGCTCGCGCGACTCGGTGAGCAGACGTGGCATGTCGCGTAGGCATTGTCAAAGAGCATGCCTTCTTTTGCCAATTGGTCAATTGCTGGGGTTTCATAGAACTGGCTGCCGTAGCAGCCCAGGTCTCGCTGCCCAAGATCATCAACAAGAAAAAAGACCACATTGGGTTTTTGCGCCGCGTGCAGTTGGGCGCAGACTATCAGCGATAGCGTTGTACAAATCACACGCATACGGACCGTTTGTTGGATTTTCATCGTTTGTTTGATTCCGAAAGATGCTTCAGTTCTACGATTACGGATTTGTATTGTAAGAGGGAGGGGCTGAAAGGTTGCCCTGAGCGTATAAAACACGAATGAGATAGGCGGTCAGGGCATTCTTAAAGAATGCTCCTTTGTGATAGGCCTCCAGCGGTATCGGAGTAGGCTTTCCGGTGAGCGCATCGACAATATATTGGCCGTGTCGCCTGGCCCATTCGTCAGCCTTGGTGGAGCAACTCGTATCGAGCCCGTAGGTGGCGGCCATGACGTCCTGCTTGAACCAGATATAGTATCGGCCAGCTCGCTCTTTTTCCTTTTCGATCGGCCAGTAGATGTCTCCTTCGGGCCGGTAAATAGTTCCTCCAGGATGCAGGGAGGGAGGTGATGACCAGGCATGATCAACGAACATGCGGTAGATGGGTACGGCATTGTAGAGGCAGGCTTCCGGCGGTTGGACACCTGCCAGGGTACAGAAAAGGATCGTTCGGTTATCAAGATAACTCGCAGCTGTGTAGCCGGGATGGGGATAGGCCCCGTGGTTGCCGACAGCGTAGTCCTCAGTGATGCAATAGCCACGGAGGCGTTCAGAGACTGGTTTGCCGTCCACGATGGTATCGCTCTTGAGGTCGTGGGGCGTGGCAACGGCGTTGAGCAGGTAAACAATGGCCTGCTCACGCCAGACAGCTTCGTTCGGGTGCCCACCCAACATGGTCGCAGTGGTAAAAAGGCAGCTGGCGTTCCAGAAGTTCTCTTCACCCTTGGTATCAACAGTACTCTTTTTGTCGGAGGTCGGGGGTGGGACATCGAGAAAGCGGTTCGACTCATGAATGAGCACTGCAGTGACGAGTTCCCTATCCTCGGGTGCAAGTTGATCCCAGAAAATCCATGCAGCCTGAGCGAGTTGCCCTGCCCACATGGCTGATTGCCAGGAGTCACCCCAGGTCTCTTTCCCGATTCCACCGTGAACGACATGGTCTTTAGCAAGGGAGCGGAGCACAAGAGGAAACAGGGATTCAATTTCGGCAACGCTCGCGCCGGCTTGCGCCTCATCATAGACGCCACCGCGAATGGCCAGAGCGAGGGTTCGGCAGGAGGTGGTGACGGGGCGAATGCAGTCTTCAATAGCGCGTCTACGTCTCTTTTTGGAACGACCGTCGATCCGGGCGAAGTCGAGCAATCCGTCGACGTCCGGGGTGTCGGCAACTTTGTCCAGCCAGTCACGCCCGATGTCCTTCTGCGTGTGCTCGAGTACGGTAGCACACAGATTGACCAGTTCATCGTCGCTGGCACCGCCTTCAATTTTGGACCAGTCGAGCGGGCGGATTTCCTGGCTCGAAGCGAGGGATGCAGTTAACGAAACTGCCAGTACAAGTAGTGGAAATTGATTCATAGATTTTATTCGGCGTGATTTGAGCAAAGGCATTTCGTTGCTCGGTAAATTACCGGCTTCGCCCTCGATTCAATACATCCAACAAATGATCGCTCATTGTTGCGACTCGCTCAGGTTGTCGACTGGCGAGATCGTTCTCTTCACCGGGATCTTTTGATAGATGATAAAGTTCGGGGCCCATCTTCGGGAGGGTCGCCTTGTCGCCGTCCCACACGGTCGGCTTGGAATAACGGATCTTCCAGTTGCCCTGGCGAAACGCCAAAGCTCCCCGACTTGTCTGAAGTATGGTTCCTGGCCGCTTGGGTCCATCCACTGTTTTGCCCAGCATCACCTGACTCAGGTCAAAGGAGTCTACGCCAGCGGATTCAGGAAGGGTTTGGTTCATCAGGCCCGCGACGGTTGCCAGCGTATCTGTCAGGGTGATAATTTGATCGGATTCACTACCAGAAGCGATTCGGTTGGGCCAACGAACGATATAGGGCACCCGGTGTCCGCCTTCATAATTGGAGCCTTTGCCTTTTTTTAAGTCTCCGTTGGTTCGGTGACCGAACTTTTTGTTCGCGATGGTTTTGGCCGTTTTGGCCTTCTCGGCCACTTGCTGGGAGGAATCTCTCAAACTCAGATTCTTACCTGCTGAACTGTGGTCTTTCAGCGCGCCACCGTTATCGCTCGAAAAGAAGACAATGGTGTTCTCCGCCAGACCAAACCCATCGAGTGCACCCATAATTTCACCGACGTGAAAATCGAGCTCATTGATGTAGTCGCCCAGTTGGCCGATCTCACTCGTGCCACGGAACTTCTTGTGCGGCGTGATGTGGGTGTGGGTGGCGGTCAGCGCCAGGTAGATGAAGAAGGGGTTATCCTGGTTCTTCTGCATAAAGTCGATGGCTTTTCCGGTCAGCGTCGAATCGCCTTCATCATCGTATCGGATCCGGGTCAGTTGATCGATGGTCGGCTTATCGGAAATCTCGGAAATACCTTCCTTCAGCCAAAGCAGGTGGTGATTCTCGACGTACGTCTTGAAACCGTCGTTGTGATTACTAGGCAGAGCGAAATGATAATCAAAGCCGATTTCAAGTGCGCCCGGTTTGATTATCCCAGCCCAGTTAGTGATGCCGTTTTCACCAAATCCTAAATGCCATTTCCCGATATGAGCCGTTCGGTAGCCCTGAATCTGAAAGAACTTTGGCAGGGTCAAGGCGTCGACACTAATGGTCAGTGGGCTGGATGATTTTGCCGTGTCACTGCGCAGCGGACCGCGGCAGGGATAGGCACCCGAGATCAGTGCGTAGCGAGACGGTGAGCAGGTGGCTCCTGGCGCGTAGGCCTGAGTGAAGCGCATTCCCTGACTCGCGAGCCGATCGATATTCGGAGTGGTGACTTTCGACGCGGAATAGAAGCATTTAATGTCACCGATTCCGACATCGTCAGCTAGGATGAAAATGATATTAGGGGGCTTGGCGTATGCCGAGGCTCGCCCCACTAATAACATGCACGCAATAATCACCAATGAGCTGAAAATACGTTTATTTATAGTCATATCAATTAATTTTTTAGTTGTTTACGTTGTTATTAAAAAAGCAATCATGGCCATTACTGGTCCTTCGGGCCGGTCAATCCAAGTTCCTTACGTGCCTGATTCTGCCAATCGCGGTGCTCCTTTTTATATTCCTGAATGGCTTGGTACTCATCGGTGTCGATCTTGCCGTCGCTGTTCTTGTCGATGAATGGGAAAATCCACTTCATCGTCGGTTTATCGCGGTTCCATTCCTCCCGGGAATCCCACGAGGTCTTTCGAGATGGGGCAGTTTTTGGCACAGGTTTTTTTGGGGCCTCAGCCGCCAATCTCTTGAAGACTTCCATACCGGATTCGCCACGCTCGTTGGTCTTTGGATAGGAACCGTCCGTGTAGGACTTGATCTGCACGTCGAAGACCTCGTATTCGGCTGCGCTGATCTTTCCGTCGTGATCCCAGTCGATAAACGGGAAGAGCGCTGTGAAATCAGGTCTGTCTTTTTCCCACGCCTGACGGGAAGACCATTCTTTTTGTGAAGCCGAGCCATGTGCTTTCGGATAGGTGCGCGATTGTGACCTGAACATTTGGTCCGCCAATTCTTCCTTCCAACTCAAGCTGCCATCCCCATCGCGATTGGCTCGTTTCCAATCTGGATGCGGAAACTCACGGTACTGCCATAGCTTGTCGTGATTCTTATCGAGAGCGGCCCACATCTCCTGTGACTTGGCCAGCTTCTTTTCGCTGAAGGCGGCCTCCATTTGCACAATGTGCGGGTCCGCGTTGGGCTTCGTCTTCGTGACGCCTTTTGATTTCTTCCGCGAGCGATTCTTCGACCGAAGGTCTTCGCGAGTTTGTCCTTTTTGGTTTGTCGTTGGGAAGGACGGATCGTTGTAAGCGTCCAACTGATCATCAAAGGCCGTGTATTCCGCCGAGGTGATCTTTTCATCGCGATCCCAATCGACGAAGTGGAAGATCTGTTCGAAACCGGGGTGAGCGACGCCCCAGGCATAAATCGACGGCCATTGCTTTTGCGAGTCGTTGCCATGCTTCGCTAAAAAGTCTCCCTCCTCAGCCAACTTCTTGAGAACGCGATCCGACACTTCCTCGGCCCAGTCGACGACGTCGTCGTTATTGCGATTGGCTCGCTTCCATTCCGGGTGTGGAAATTCCAAATACTGCAATTTTCCGTCTTTATTCTTGTCTGTTTTCCACCACTCTATCCGGGCTGTGTCCATACTCGCGGTGTCCAAAGCAACCTCGAGGTTCTCAATGCCGATCCATCTGCGCTGCGATTCTGCCCGACGACCTTCTTCGGTGAGCAGATGTTTGAAGTCAGCAAGGAATTCTCGCCTCACCATGAACATCAACCCGTAGTTTCCGCCTGCATTAACAAGCGTGCCACGTGCAGTACGACCATCACCGGCCATGACGGCAGTAAAAGTAGCCCACGTTGGACCATCTACTCGCTGCCGCTCAATTACGACCATGTTGTGTCGTCCTTTTGATGCCTTCTTGAACTGGCCGATGAAATCGCTCACCGCTGCCGATCTTGTGCCAATGGGGCGAATGGTCGCGGGCGGATCGAAAGGGTGTTTGAGCTGTCCACCCTCTCCAACGAGTTTATCCCCGTCTTGTTCGAGTCTGATTTCCATGATGCCCCGGCCCAGTTGACCATTCAGCCGCATGGTCGTGAAGCAGATCCACGTTCCGGAAAACTGGCCTGCCAACTCGTTGTCGGTCATCTTTGCCGGAACCGTCTGGAGCGTCTGAATGCGGTTCTCCAGGTTCATGACCCTCATGATGGCCATTTCTGTTTCCGGTGAGATTGGCTGTTTCTCCGAAACGGTTGAGTCGGGCTCTGTTTCCGGGGATTCCCGTGCGACGGCGGCAAAGTAAAACTTAGCAATTTGCTGGACTTCATCCGGACCGGGGTTGGCGTAGCCTGGGTCGTCCTTCGGCTTCTTCACCTTAACCAACGCGGGGTCGGTGGCGGGATCGTAGTCTTTATTCAGTTCGGGAATCTGGGCATTAATCTCTTTCAAATGCGCGTGCAGAAGGGCTTCAAGCTCCTTGGCCTTTTCTGGCATGGACCGGCTTAGATCCTTTGTTTCCGCCAGGTCGGTCTTGAGGTTGTACAGCTCGGCTTTTCCGGTTTCCCAGAAATAGTGGAGCTTGTAGCCGTCGAGCAGGACGGTGCTATCGGGGATGCTCTTCTTTTGGTGCTGGTAGTGCGGCCAGTGAAATACGAGCTGCGGGCGGGAGCGTTTGACCGAAGCGGCCTTCGCCGCCCAGACCGGCTGAAGGCTGCCACCCTCCACTTGTTCCGGCAGATCGGCAATGCCAAGGATGTCACAGATGGTCGGATAGATGTCGTAGCCAATAGCGGGGGCGTGGCTGACTGTTCCGGATTCGATTCCAGGACCAGCGATAATGAATGGAACGCGGACACCCGCTTCCCAGACCGTGGCCTTGTTGCCGCGCAACGGGCCGTTGATATTGCCCGGCTCCTCCAACGGAAATGTTCCGTTGTCGGCCGTGTAGAAGATATAGGTATTGTCGCCGATTCCCAGCTCCTCGACCTTGGCGAGCAGCTGCCCGATACCATCATCCATATCCTCGATCATCGCCCCGAACTCCGTGTTTTGGTGACGCGTTCCTGATGGGCGTTTGTCCACCCGCTGTTTTGTTTCCGTGCGGGACTGGAGCCCAAGGTGGGTGGCATAGTGTGATACCTGGAGATAGAAGGGCTGCTTAGCTTTGGCCTGCTCCACCATCCAATCGTTCGCCCGCTTGGTTATGCTGAAAATCCGCTTCGGATCGTCGGGCAGGTTGTCCTTGCGACTTCCCTCCCGATTGCCGGTCGGCCCATCGCCCGCATCGAAACCGTGGCCTTCCGGCCCGACTTTGCCGAGGTGCCACTTGCCGAAGTGCGCTGCCTTGTAGGCCGGGAGGTGCTGCTTGATGATTTCCGGCAGCGTAAGCTCCCTTTCCGGCAGAGCATTAATGTGCTGGGGCGGAATTATTTTGTTGCCCACATACAACCCGCCGGCGTTACGTCCGCAAATGTCAGTAAAGTGCAGCGCGGCGGGGCTGCGCCCGGTCAGTAGCGCGGCGCGCGACGGCGAGCAGTTGGGGTGGCCGGAATAGGCCTGCGTGAAACGCAGCCCCTGACTTGCCAGCTTTTCCAGGTTTGGAGTTTTGAAAAAGTCGCTCTTCGATTCCGGTACCGCAGGATCGACCGTGATTGAGGTTGTCCCCCAGCCCTGATCATCCGTCAGAATAACAACAAAGTTTGGTTGGTTTTTCGGAATGCCTTCTTCTGACACCTTCGGTAAGTTGGCGGCATTATCTGGGGAAATATTTTCTCCGGACTCCGTCATCATAGTTCCTGCCACAGGCTTCCACTCCGCCGAAAACGATGTGTGCGCCAGCGCGAACACTCCCGCCAAAATACTACCGATAAAGAGTTTCCCATTCATATCATCTTCTTCTTTCTCTTCTCTTTTATTTACATAGCAACTTGCTTTTGCGTTGTGCGCAGTGAGTTTCATCAGTCTCTTCATGGACAACAAAAAGGCATCAGTTGCGCTACTTCACACCGCCTTAGTTGAGACTATCCCGCAGGGACTTGTACCAGTCCGGACGTTCCTTCTTGTAGGTTTGCCAGGCCTTGTACTCAGCCCGGTCGAGTTGTCCGTTCTTGTCTTTGTCGATGTGGTCAAAGAGCCACTTCCATGTGGGTCTCGCCGAATCCCACTCAGACTTCGATGCCACCCCATCCCCGTCCTTGTCAGCGCTGGCGAAGAATTCCTTCACCACGTCGTTGGGTGCGAACGTTCTGGGTTTGCCGTGCTTTTTTTCATAGGCCATCGGACCTTCGAGATGCTCGAGTGGAATACCTAAATCCAGTAATCGAGCCTGCAGCGATTTGATGTCAATCATCTGCACTGATTTCCCTGACTTGGCGGCCATCGCCGCGGCGATCCCTGCTACCTCACCAAGGTGCATCCAAGTCGGTTCCAACCGGATGGTGCAGAAGGCGACGTGACTGGCAGAGGCGCATACTGGCACCAACAAATTGGAACACTCGCCAGCCTTCGGTGTAATAGCGCGATAGGGAATATCAAACCGTGCCCCCTGTTTCCAAATCCGTCCCTCATTAATGATGTGGCCTGAGTCGACCGCGTAGCGTGCCGCGTGGTGGCAGTCGATGAAGTGAGAACCGATATGAATCACATCTTCTTTATTTCGGTCTTCAATGATGTCTGCTTCGGTGAGGACGACTTCTCCCTGCATCCGACGGGCTGCGCGGATGTAGAGATAGTAGGGCCAATGGTTGTTGTCAGCCCACTCGTCTTTGCAGAACCCGTACGGTGCCATCTCGTCGCGAATGTGTTTGGGCACTCGAGGATCTGTTTTCAGGAACCAGAGCATGCCGTGGGTATAGTCCCGGTATTGTTGGTGGATTGCTTCCCGCTCTTGGAAACTGGCCTCTGCCCATGAGGTTTGTGCGCCCGGGATGCTCATGGATACGATTGAAAACTGGCGGTTGTTCAGTTCTCGCTTGCGGCTTTCACCCATCGAGTAGGTACCGATAATGGACGAAAGATTTTTGAGCAAGCCGGCCTCGAGTGCACGTGCCAGCAATTCGTGCTGCATCGGGTCATAGCTGCTCGGTTTCTCGATCGGGACTCTATTCACCTCATCTGTCGTAATATTCAGGCGGACGTTGTAGCAGATCGGCACCTCGTTGGCAGAGCCGGCTGCCGGCGGCTCACCTGGCATCACGCCAAAGAGCAGATTGCCCTCGTCATCGAAAGGCGAGATGGCGACCTTGTCGTCGAGGTAGCGAACACCGGCAATCGATTCGCCATAGTGCTCCGCAGACTCACGCCCAACGGAGTAGGACACTCCAGCCTTCGCCATCAAATCTCCTTCGTAGGTGGCGTCAATGAAAACATTCGCCTGGTAAATATCACCGCCCTGCATCCGAAGCTCAGTAATTTGAGTCCCGTCTTTTTTTACTTGATCGAGCAGCTGCTCATATCGCACCTCGACTCCGGCTTCCTTCAGCATTTCGAGGAAAACCCGTTCGGCGATTCCGGACTGCCAGGTGCGGGAATTACCCTCCGTCCACCTGCCATTACTTCGTTTGACAGCCTCTTCAAGAAACTGCTCACAAAGACCACCTAATGTCTGGCGATCGAGGTGGTTGCACTCATCGCGGTTCAAGCCACTTGTGGTCAGCCCGCCCACGTGTCGGGTCTGCTCCAGGAGCACGACCGAAGCTCCTTCCCGCGCGGCGGCGATTGCGGCTGTAATACCACTCGGCGTGCCACCGTATACACAGACGTCGGGGTGGACTTCCTCCTGAGATTGCATTCTCAGGTTCCGATTTGTTTCGGCGATTAGTTCAAGT
>CAJQGO010000240.1 GCA_905477565.1 uncultured Planctomycetota bacterium | reverse complement strand
GGCCCGTTTCCGATATACGTCATCGCGCCGAGAAAGACTGCACCGAGGCTAATGCCTGTCAGTCTTCCCGCTTCAACTCCAGCAACGAGTTCACCTGTGGCTGGGAGAGATTGCGCTGTCTTGAAAAACACAAGGTACGTCGGAGCGTTGTCGAGTACGCTCGAAAGTGCACCGGTTGTCCAAAAGAACGCAGTTGGTGAACGAATCCCGAGGCTCGCGCCATGTTCGTTCAGAATCGAAAGTGCTGGTTGCATGCAGACAAAGATGCCTAGAAACAGAGCTGCGACTTCAAGGATCGCGAAATAGCTAAAGCCATTCTGGACCCGGATGGTTGTGGATCCAAACCAGAGAGAACATCCAACAAGGCTCAGTAAGACAATTTCCCGAAGGAATATCCAAGGGTGCCAGTCCGTGCCAGGAATCGCTTTTGATGGATCAAGCAAGGCTACAGCAAAAATCACCCCAGCCATCAGCGGCAGGTTGAGAGGCAGCCCTGTAACCCGAAGTGGCCGAACAGTTGATTTGTCATACACACGATCGACGAGTCGTTCTGATGGATATGCAAAAAAATGATCCCAGATCCAGTAGATTGCCAGCAATGTGGCGTTCACAACCAACCACTCTTGCCAGAGAGTGAATGTCCAGAGGAAGGGCACCCCTTGAAGGTAGCCGAGGAAAAGTGGTGGGTCGCCAATCGGAAGAAGACAGCCTCCGCAATTACAGACGAGAAAAATAAAGAAGACGAGTGTGTGGACAACTCGCTTTCGCTCGTGGTTCGTTTCGAGAAGCGGTCGCACAAGAAGCATCGCTGCACCGGTTGTTCCGATAAAGCTCGCCAACAAAGCACCCAATGCCAGGAGGATGGTGTTTGCCGTCGGCGTCGCTTGCATGTCACCTTCTATCCGAACACCACCAGTGATCGCGTAGAGTGCAAACAGGAGAGTAATAAAAGGCACATATTCGGCCAGAAGTGCATTTGCAAGAACGGTTCCCGTGATTGCCCATGACAGTCCACTTGTTGGTGGAGCAACAACAAAGTGTGCGGGAAAATGCTGTTCAACAGATTCGGCATGTATGAACAGATAGTAGGCCAGTGTGAAACCACCGAGGATTCCGGCCATAAGGAGCTTGCTGGAATTTTTCTCCCACCAGTGGGCCAGTGATGGAATCAACGGAAGAACTGCAATCGCGCCCAATAACAAGACAAATGGAGTCACAGCCCACGCTGGTGGTGGTGTTATGCCTTCTTGTAACGCTTCGTGGTGTTGGGCGTCTTCCTCTGGATGATTGTCAGAAGCGTTTGCGTGCTCGACGTCATTCGTGTGAGAATGATCTGTGTCTGTAGAGTCGTGGTTGTCGTGAGCAGCATGCGAGGCGACAAGAAGATCTCTGCCGTGTTGCGGAATGCCAAGGCAAGCAGACGTGACATAGCATGCGACCAGAGCGAGAATCCCGATAAGCGTGATTCTGGAACTGTACCGTATGGTGTCCGTTGACGGAGTTGTCTGCTGCATGGTGTTCTCTTCGTGCTGAAAGCGGATTCGTCCGCCTGTCATAAATTTAAGAAAATCGTAACAAAACTTGCCGTTCCTAAAGATGGGCGTTGCTGATCCTCGCTGTCTACACAATTTCTTTCATGACACATCTGGAAACACGTAATCACGACTGGTTGAGGGCCAACCTGAGACTGGCTGGGCTGCTCGCTGTCATTGCGTCTTTTCTCTTTCTTTCAGTGATTGCAATGTGTGGAATTGCAATATGGTTTTCAGGTGGTTTGTCAGCAGTGGCCGTTCTTTGCTCAGCAGGATTAGGAATTCTTTCATGCATCATTGGGTACGTAGCATTTACCGCAAAACAGGGGCGAGTTTTGCTAGAAGACTCAGACTTGCTCGTTCGGCTAGGTCCAGCATCAATTGAAAGGCTTCCGCTTGATGCCGTCGAATGTTTTTTTCTAGGAAGTCAGCCACTGGATCGCTCTGGAGAACCTGTGGCTTCAGACGAAGCAGCTTTTCGAGTTGGAACACTCGTTGTTCGTGTTGCTGAACGATATGGTCATCTTGCCAGTGGACGTCGTGGGCCGTGGGCGTACTGGGAGGATGGCTATCTTGTTGTGGACGGTCGCTGGTCGGAACCACTCGTCGTTGAAACACTTCGTCGTATCAATGGACGTCTTGCTGTTGCAAAGCGACAGCCGGTTGTCGATCCTTGCATGTCCAGCGGTGCTTCGGAGGGCTGTTGCGGGTGAGGCGACCATCACTTCTTGTAAGCGTTCGGTGTGCTGACGAAGTGGCTTCTGCCATTGAAGGTGGCGCTGAGATTATCGATGTCAAAGAGCCATTGCACGGTTCTTTGGGTATGGCTTCGCCTGAAACGCTCGCAGCCTGCTCAGCGGCAGTGCCAGAGCACCATCTATGGACTCTCGCTGGCGGTGAGCTACTGGATAGAAGAAAACATATGGATGGAAGCGAAGATGGTGACACGACATCGCCCAGTGCAACAGGTTTTCTGCCCGAGCTGAAACGATTGCCCTACGCTGTAAAGTTTGGTTTGTCTCAGTGTCGTGACACTGAATGGACAGGCGTTTTCCACGACGTGGCTGCAAGCCTGCCGGTAAACGTTCGAGCTATTCCTGTCGCGTATGCAGATTGGCAGGCTGCAGGAAGTCCCGACGTGCCTGCCGTTCTTAATGCTGCGAACCTTTACGGTTGGTCGACAGTACTTGTTGACACATTTGACAAAGCAGAGAGCGGAAGTCTGTTGGATCTGGTTTCTATTAAGACACTTCAGGATTGGGTCGCGCAGGCCTCACGCCATGGCGTGGATCTCGTCTTGGCGGGCCGCCTGTCACTCGAGGACGTGCCGGTAGTGTCTGCCTGCGAGCCGATGGCCGTTGCGGTGCGTTCAGCCGTTTGCATAGGCGGACGAAACGGTCGAGTTGACACCCGGCTGGTTCAGATGGTCGCCTCACAGTGTCACGATAGTTCTTTGAATAGTCGGAAGAAGAGTATTGTTGGAAATTAATTGAAGGGAGTGAACCTTTGAGTCCACTGGAAGTCAGAATCCCACACAACCTCGGTGTTGATGGTGCACGCGAGAAGATTGATACAGCAATTACTCGGGCACGAGCACAGTACGAGCCTCAGGTTGGGCCAATTCATGCCAACTGGGATCAAGACAATCAACTGTCTGTCGAGTTTGCTGCGATGGGCATGCCATTCAAAAGTCAGGTTGAGGTTCTGCCTGAAGAACTTGTCATCCAAATCGAACTCCCAGCGATGGCGTCTATGTTTGCCGGAAAAATTCGAGAAGGAATCGAACAGCAGGTTGGTGCGCTGATTCAAGCGTAGGTGTGTGTAT
>CAJQGO010000239.1 GCA_905477565.1 uncultured Planctomycetota bacterium | reverse complement strand
GATGTCTTCGAAGAAGACCATCTGCAGAAAATGATTGATTAAGAATCGAGTAAAAGTTTTTGCTGGGTTTGTGAACGAGTTTGTGCGGAGAAGAGTAGCTCCATGAACAAAGTAATTACTGCGGTGTTGTGCTGGATAATAAGTAGTTCGTGCACAATGGCTACTGTGCCGGCAAAAAGCGATCAGCCCGTTGAAGACGTTACCATCCTTGCGTCAGTGCAATTCGCCACCCACTTTGAGCTTATCGACAGGATGCTTCGAGGTGACTGGGATGAAAAAACATATCAGCGTTTTTCACTCTATGACGGTGTCGTTCATGAAGTAATAAAAAAATATGCAAACACGTATCAGGATGATGCTGTCTGGGGGCCGTTTTTAAAGCAACGGGTTGAGTTGCAGTTGCGTATTCTTGAGCACCTGAAGCCGCTTATTGTGAAAAGACAGGCTGGTAAGCGGCTGTCAGATAAGGAACTCGCATGGCTGGCAGCAACTAACAGAGAGATACGAGAGAAACTGCTGCAGTAGCCTAAGGTGTTGAGAGATTGAGGGCAAAAAGACTGCTTCTGGTTCTGACCAATAAATATCCTTCAGCAACTGCCGGTGTTGCTCGACATTCTTCGTCTACGTCACGTCTTCCTAGAATCTCAAACTTCTCATCGTCAGCAAGCGTTACCATTTCTCCGTCGCTCGAGATATTGAGGATCTTGTCTCCAATCAGTATTGGGGATGACGAAAAGTTACCACCAACACGTTCTTTCCAGATGATTTCTCCACTCGCTGCATGGAGGCAGGTTACGACGCCTTTGTCTCCCCAGAGATAGAGGCGGCCATGAGAAAAAAGTGGTGTTGGAACGTAAGGTGCTGTGCTTCGAGATACTTCATAAATAATTTCACCGGTGTCGTTTTTTGTTGTAGGAGGCTTCAGGGCAACAAGAAGGTTGCTTCCACCACCACCACTGCCGCAGGTGCCTATCAGCAAATCTCCTGCGCAGATAGGTGAGGCGACGGTTCTTAGAGGAAAGCATTTATTTTCCCAGAGGACAGTTCCGGTTTGGGGGTTGATCGCATAAATACCGTGCGCCTTACTCGTGCAGATAATTTGTGCGTCACTTCCTGTCTGAGTGAGAACAAGTGGTGTTGAGTATGCCGCCTTTTCGGCACCGTCACGCGTCAGTCTCCATCGCTCCTTCCCCGTGTTCGCATCGATTCCAACGATAGATCCCTCGGTGTCCTGTTCAAGTGGGATAATGACAGTATCTTCCCAAACTACAGGTGAGCCACCAAAGCCGTGCGGTCCACTATATGAGCCGAGGTCGGTACTCCACCGCAGTTCTCCGTCATGAGTCATTGCTTCAAGACGAACGTTTTGGCTTGTTCCCCAAAGCCAGTAGATACCCCGAAAGTCAGCTGTTACCGAACTGGATGCAGAACTGTTCTGCTTATGATGACGTTCGATTGGGCCGGGGGATTCATGGCTCCATGCAAGCTCGCCGGTGTGAAGGATATGGCAGAAGAGTTGTCGTACTTTATTCTCTTCATCTGCGGATGTGAGATAAATTTTTCCATCCCACACAATAGGCGAGGAGTGCCCTATTCCTGGGAGAGTTGTCTGCCACGTCCAGTCTTGAGTTGTCCATGATGGCGGAAGAATTTCACCAGTTCTTCTTCCTGTGCCGTCTTTCCCACGAAACCGTGACCACTGATCAGGGGACGCAGCATCAATCTCAATGCCAAGGGGAACCGAACCACAGGTTACCAACAGGATGAGAAGTATTTGAAGTTTCATGGGTTCGCTGCATTATGAAAAAAATAAAAAACATGGCGGTGTACCGTCATGCCGCAGGTACTTTGCTAATGACCAGTTGGTCGTGTTCGTCCATTATCAATTGCTTTTTGAAGTTGTGCTGTGAGAGTCTTGGCTTGCTCAGTTGCCGTTTCATAAAGGTTTTTCTTCTCTGCAGGATCAGAATTAAGATCAAAAAGTTGGTATTTGGGAACGGTTGTGTTTGCAAGTTCCTGCTCAACAAGAACATTCCGTGCTTTGCCACGTTCGTGTCGGAGTAATTTCCAGTTGCCAACTCGTAGTCCGTAGTTTCCGTTATTCCCGTTGTCTTGTTGAATCAGGTGGTCTCGTCCTTTTGCTCCTTTTTTTCCAAGAAGCGCGTCACTGACATCAAGGCTATCGAGACAGTCTTTCTCGTGAATGTGGTGATTCACAAGGTGGTTCAGGCTTGTTGCCAAATCAATTGTGCATACCATTTGATCCGATACTCCTGAGCTAATCGTGCCCGGCCAGCATGTAATGAAAGGGGTTCTCGTCCCTCCTTCATAGACACTGTATTTGCCTCCTGAATACGGTCCGGCCGCAAGGTGAGAGCCATTTTTTTCGATGGCCTGATCTTTGTAGCCATCGTCAAGGACCGGGCCATTGTCGCTACAAAATACAATCAGTGTGTCGTTCGTAAGGCCTTCATCTGCCAGCGTTTGTGTCAGTTCACCGACACACCAATCAAGTTCGAGGATGGCGTCACCTCGTGGCCCTAGTTGTGAGGTTCCCTGAAATCGCTCGTGTACGATTCGAGGAACATGACATTCGTGAGCTGCAAAAAATAGAAAGAACGGCTGGTCTTTCGGTCGATCTTTTTGAATGAATTTCTTGCTCTGCTTGACCCATGTGTCTGCAAGGTCCTCGTCACGAAATCGTGCAGCGTGTCCACCGGTATAGAAACCAATGCGACTGATGCCGTTGTGAATCGTCTGGTTGTGTCCGTGTGACCAGTCCATTTTAAGTGTGTCGCGGGCAGACACGCCCGTTGGGAGGTCTGGTGATGGATTCTTTTTACCAACCCAAAGCGGATCATCGGGGTCAAGGTTTTTGACACGATGGTCTTCGACAAAGACCTGTGGCACACGATCATTCGTTGTTGGTAAAAGGAAACATGTGTCAAAGCCAATTTCCAAAGGCCCTGGGTTGAGTTCGCCGTTCCAATCAGGACCATTTGGTCCGCCTAGTCCGAGGTGCCATTTGCCAACAACAGCTGTGTTGTAGCCTGCATCACGAAGCAATGAGGCGATTGTGGCTGTTCCCGGTTGGATGATTGCCGGAGCAGTCGGGGCAGCAATGCCTGTCCCTTTCTTACGAAAGGCATAGTTGCCCGTTAAGAAAGAGTAACGAGTTGGTGTGCACGTTGAAGCGGAGCAGTATCCGCTGGTGAACCGTAGGCCTCTTTTGGCAAGGGCATCGATATTCGGCGTTGTGATTGCCGTTGCTCCATTGCAGGAGACGTCACCGTAGCCGACATCATCACCCATGATCACAATGATATTTGGTTTGGCTGGGGGTTCTGCGGCGTGCGTTGGGTCTATAGAAAAGGCTACAAGTGCTGCTATCAGACAGAGTGATTCAGCGAAAGGGAATACAAATGACTTCATTGTTTTATCCTTACCTAATTCAGCGAGCTGGAATGTACAGTATCTTACATGTGATCTGTTCAGTCCACACGGGGTATTTCGGGAATGTAATCCGTAGATTTCTTTGTGAAATGGAAGCATGCACACAAGTCTAGTAACGGTATTGTTTAGTGTGACTTGTAACTTTTTTTCTGCATCAAGCCGGTAAATGTTGGATCAACAAGTTCAGCTGTCCAGGCATTGAGTTTTTTCTTGAGCTGATCCACCGTATCAGCCTCTTGTGACGCTATGTTCTTTGTTTCACCAATGTCATCGTTGAGGTCGTAGAGATGAGGTGCGCCTTGGGCGACTGGAATAACAAGTTTTTTGTTTCCGCTGCGAATAGCGTATCGCTGTTGGTCGAATTTGCGGATATAAATCGCATCGTGTGGCGAACCGCTGTCTGTGCCGTTGAGATACGGTAGGAGGTTGACGCCATCAAGAGGTCGGTCAGGGCTGACGGGTGCATGTGCCAGTTCGGCAATGGTTGCAAAAATATCAAGTGAGCTCACGGGGTGCTTGTAGGTTGAGCCGGCTTCAATGTCATGGGGATAGCGAGCTGCGAAGGGAACTCGGTATCCGCCTTCCCAGACGTCTGATTTGCCTCCCTTGAGAGGTGAGTTGTTCGAAGCATTTTTTAAATGCGGCCCACCGTTGTCCGACAGGAAGAAGACGAGTGTGTCATCAAGAATGCCATGCTCCCGGAGAGCACTCAGTGTTTTTCCAACACCATCGTCGACAGCACTCACCATTGCTGCATAGGTCTTTCTTTTCCCGGAGAGATTCGGGAAGCGATCGAGATATTTCTGAGTTGCAGCAAAAGGCAAATGAGGTGCGTTGTAGGATAAGAAAAGAAAAAACGGAGTCTCGGCATTGCCGTTGATAAAACGGACAGAAGCATCTGAGAACTCATCAGTGAGGTATTGCTGGGGCTTGACTGGTGTGTGATCTTTGAGGATCCATGTTCGATAGCTGCCAGCTTCATCCGTTGCGTCGTCACTGTTTTGAATGGTGAGTTCATCTGGGAAGTAGCGGTGGCCGCCGCCGAGGTGACCGAAAAACGAGTGGAATCCTCGGGTGAGTGGGTGAAGAGTTTCGTGCGCTCCAAGATGCCACTTTCCGACCACACCACAGCTGTAACCAACAGCCGAGAGTGCCGTCGCAATAGTTGTTTCATCACGTGTTAGACCCATATCGGGGTTGTGAACATCGTAGATTGGGTTCCGCTCAAATCCAAAGCGTTGGCCGTAACGACCAGTGATGAAAGATGCTCTGCTTGGGCCACATACGGGATACGCAACATAGCCACTTGTAAAGCGGACACCTTCCTCCGCTATGGAGTCGATGTGAGGAGTTGGGATATCGCGACAGCCATTGAAGCCAACGTCAGCGTAGCCAAGATCGTCAGCCATGATGACGACGAGATTAGGTTTGCGTTTTATTTTTTCTGTCTGCGAGATCATCGTTCCACGACCTTTCTTGGTCGACGTAGTGGTTGTTCTCTCTCCGGGTAGCGCAGGAAGGTCTTTAAGAAGTTTTTCCAGTGCATGAATTGATGAAGAAGGTTGGGCAAAGCGGACCGCGTCTTTTTTGTTCGCAACATGGCTCACAATATCAACAAATGGAACATGAGATCGCCCAGTCACATCAACAAGCCCAACCTGATGGTTCTCACGATCTCGCCTGCCGCCAGCAGATTGATCAATCCATTGAAACCAGTGCACGCCAACAAATTTTGGGTTTGCAAGTGCTGAGCTCAGATAGCGGGCATATGCGAGGCCCCTTTGCCGTTGGTCCCAGACAGATGAAAGACCGGGGCTTGGAACACCCCGGTCTGATGCACCAATGTGAAATTCACTGGCAATCACTGGTATGTCAGCGTTGTCAGGGACTTGCCATGATCGAACAACATGGTCGTAGACATTGACCGAGAAGACGTCGGCGTGACCGACAGCGGCACGGCCAAGAACGTTTGG
>CAJQGO010000238.1 GCA_905477565.1 uncultured Planctomycetota bacterium | reverse complement strand
AGGATCAGCAGCGAAACCAAGCCCGGAAATAATAGCGAATGCGAAAGCAGCAAGTATGCGAAACATTGAAAACTCCATTATTGTGTCGGAATATTTCACTATAACGTAACCTGCAATTTCCAATGTACAACCTTTATGGGCGGGGACGTTGCGGAGAAAAACTGCAACGAATCTCGTTTTGAAGGTCGATCAAACGTTCGTCCCCTGGCCTGATTGCTAATGCTTGATCTACTATATTCGCAGCTTTTTCCAACTGCCCGATCTGTATGTAAGTGTTCGCAAGTTTACGGTAAAGCCACACTTTCTTTGGAGTTTGAAGGACGTCGTACTCGTATAAACGAATTGCCTCTTCGAGTTTCCCAGATCGCAGTAGCTCACTTGCAGCAGTTGCAAATGATCCGCCCCATGGATTTTTTTTGCCTTTCTCCTCAAACCATGAAATTGCAGTATCAACTCCCTTGCTGCAAACCAATTGATACAGTCGCTGGTCTTGCGAGCGAGGCGGATTCTGAGGAATTTTATATGGTTGCTCTGTGACAACATGAATAATCTCTGTGTTCATACGGTTTAAAGTAAGCCACACGCCGTTCGATCCCGGTGGATCACCCTGATTGCACAAAAGAGCTACAAAAGCATTTCTGCTGGGTATTCTGGTCACAAGTGCACGAAAGCCACTGATTGCACCACCATGATTCATAACACGGGTTTTTTCCTGAGTCGTTGGATGCATGACGTTATAGATTCGCCAGCCGTAGCCATAGTTACTGTGTTGTCGTCCACCTGCGGCCTGAGTTTCAGGAACTGAAGTATTTGGCGTGAACATCAGATCACGGAAATTTTCCTTAAGAAGCTTGTTCGTAGTGAGCGCTCGATCCCATGCGAATAAATCATCAACGGTCGAATAGATAGCCCCCGCTGCACCGGGAGCAGGATTCATTTCGATATAGGGTGCATTTTGAACCCGAAAGGGGCCGTGTGTGTATCCGGAGGCCCGTTTGCTAAGCAGTTTGTGGGGGTCGTCATATCCAGTGTTCGTCATACCGAGTGGTTGTGTGATCCGATCACGTAGGTTCTGCTCGTAAGATCTTTTTGTTACTTTTTCAATAATGCGGCCAAGAATTACATACCCGGCGTTGCTGTAGCTGTAAAGTTCTCCAGGGTTATGCGTAAGGTCACCACTGCAGAACCGTTTGATGAACTCGTCTTTTTCAAACAAAAGACGAGCAGTTGTGTTGCGATAGTCAAAGGAACTTGTGAAATCAGGAATTCCGGACTGATGTGCTAATAGGTGATGGATAGTAATTCGTTCTCCATTATCTTGCCGATACGATGGGAGATGGTTCGTGATCGAGTCATTTAGGTTCAGTTCTCCATCCTGTATGAGTTGCATGATAATCATGCTGCAGAACTGTTTGCTTACAGAAGCGAGACGAAATTTTGTCTCGATTGAGTTTGGTATTTCCCATTCTCGGTTTGCCAGGCCAAATGCTTTCCGGTAAATCACTTGACTGTTTGCAGCAACGAGGACTGCACCGGAGAAGAAACTATTCCTCGCCATTGCATCACAAATTTCATGCAGAGCTTTTTGTTTGTCCTTTGTGGAACGTGCGGGCCCACTCGTAATCGGTTCTTCGGGAATCGCTGAGACAAGGCGGGGACCGCCTGATAATGAGATGATCCCAGCCACCAAAACAAGAGTCTTTAAGAGTCTTTGGACAGACCGGTGCATCACAAATCCCACGGTTACGATCTCATACAAGTCAAGGAGACTATGTAAAGAAATTCTTACTAGTGATACCGTGATAAATCATGGAACCATTTTTTTCAGGATGGCAAATGATGTAAGCAAAGATGTTTTTAGTCTATGAAGCCCGAAAGTTCTTCGCTGCGAGCAGGCGCTTGAAGTTTACGAACTGCCTTGGCTTCGATTTGTCGGATACGCTCTCTGGTTACCTTGAAGATATGCCCAACTTCTTCCAGTGTGTAGCTATAGCCATCACCGAGACCGTACCGAAGCTTAATGATTTCTCGCTCACGATACGAAAGGCTTTTCAGTACTTTTGAAATACGATTGCGAAGCATTTCTTGGGCAGCACCAACAGCGGGGTTCTCTGCGCCAGTGTCAGGAAGGAGGTCGCCGAAGTGACTGTCTTCACTGTTGCCAACAGGCCTATCAAGACTGATTGGGTAACGACTCATTGCTGTTACGCGACGAGTTTCATCAACCGGTGTTCCGGCTCGAGCGGCTATTTCTTCAATGGTTGGTTCGCGACCATACTCCTGCAGAAGTTGACGAGCCACATTCCGGACACGGCTCATCGTTTCAACCATGTGGACAGGAATTCGAATAGTACGGCTCTGGTCCGCGACGGCTCGTGTAATTGCCTGTCGAATCCACCACGTGGCATATGTGCAGAATTTAAACCCGCGCCGATATTCAAACTTGTCAACAGCACGCATCAAGCCAGCATTTCCTTCCTGAATCAAGTCGAGAAACGAAAGGCCACGATTCCGATATTTTTTCGCTATCGATACAACAAGCCGCAGATTGCCTTCGGAAAGCCCTCTTTTCGCACGTTGGTAGCGAGCAAAAATTTCATTTATTTCCTTCATGCGTCGCTTTAGGCTACGCGGTGTTTCCTGGCAAGCTTTAAGAATTGCTCGGTATTCATCAACAAGGTTTTGCCTGTTCGATGCTGGCTGTTTGGTTCTTTTGTGGGCATCTATCTTGATTTTGAGCTCTCTCAGACGACGGATAAATCCATTGAGAGTTGGAATCATGGTTTCTATGCGTTGGGTACGCAGGCCGAGTTCTTCAATCAAGCGAACACAGCGTTTGCGTCGGCGTCCTAATCGACCCCATGCTTTCCGCCGTTCGGTTGTTCGGGAACGCTTCGAAAGAGCTATGCGGTAATCGGCTTTATTCTGTCCAATCAGCACCTCAAGCGTCTGAAGATTATGAGGGAGACGTCCAAGGATTTGTTCTTTTTCTAAACGATCAGTTACCGAAACCTGTACTGTTCGATCAAAAGGAAGTTCACCCCGGTGGACACGACTCAGCACCTTGTAGGCGTTCAGACATACGTATTCACATTCCAGAAGTT
>CAJQGO010000237.1 GCA_905477565.1 uncultured Planctomycetota bacterium | reverse complement strand
GGCATCGAGATTTTTCACATGCGCAAGTTCGTGTCTGTGGCGAGCAAGTTCTACAAAAATATCATGAACGATGTCTTCTGCTTCTTGGTGAGTACAATTCAATTGAACTGCGGTTGCATACAGCGTTTTCCCAAGCCGATCATACAGTGTAGCAAAGGCGTCAGGGTCACCGGCAACAAGTTGTGTGACAAGTGTTAGCTGCACGAAATACCTCGAAACTTCTAGGTTCTCTAAACAAGGGGTTTTGAAGCCCTCGATTTTGTCTATTTCAGTGAACTGTTATCGCCACTCCACATAAAATTGCCTATTATTAAAGCATTCGCCCTATTGTCGTGCCACTGAGGGGCACCCTTTATTTCTGAAAAGGATGGAAAAGAACTGATGCCAGACGAATCCGCACCTGCGAAGCCGAGTGCCGTTGAGGTCTTTAAGACGGACAGCGATTACCTGAAGGGTGATATTCCAGAGGAACTTAATGATGGAGAAGCCGGCTTTGGGAAAGGGAGCATTCAGCTGCTGAAGAATCATGGGACATACCAGCAGGCAGATCGGGATAAGAAAAAGTTAGAGCCTGGTGAGAAGCGAGTCAAAAAAATCTCATTCATGATTCGAACAAGAATTCCAGGTGGCAAATTGACAGCTGCACAGATGCTGGCCCAAATTGATCTCGGAGATGATCTTGCGAATGGAAGTGTTCGACTGACAACACGTCAGGGAATTCAGCACCACGGTGTTATTAAAGGAGATCTCAAGGCATACATTCAAAAGATCAATGATATTCAATTAACAACGCTAGCTGCTTGTGGTGATGTTGAGCGGAATGTAATGTGCTGCCCTGCTCCCATTCAAAATAATTCAGTACGCGATGAAATGATGGCCAAAGCAGAAGAACTTGCCGAAGCCCTTGCTCCTCGAACAACGGCATACCATGAGATTTGGCTTACTGATGATGAAACGGGAGAAAAGACACTTGCTTCAGGAGGTGCGAACGGGCATGAAGTCGAACCGATCTATGGCCCGACATATTTGCCCCGAAAGTTTAAGACAGCTTTCGCATTACCCGAAGACAATTGTGTTGACGTCTACGCGAATGACTTGGGTTTTCTGACGATTCATGAAGAGGGACAAATTGTTGGCTATAACGTGCTTGCTGGCGGCGGCATGGGAGTCACGCCAAGTGCGGCAAAGACCTTTCCTGCACTCGCAAAGCGTCTTTGTTTTGTTCCGGCCGAGGATGTTATCAACATTGCCGTCGCCATTGTTGAAGTACAACGAGACTACGGCAACCGATCGGATCGAAAAGTTGCGAGGTTAAAATACACCATTCACAACATGGGCTTTGAAGCCTTCAGAGCAAAGGTCGAGGAATATTTTGGAAAGCCACTCACGGCTGCCCGCGAGGTCGATGTTCATGGGTTTGACGATCACATTGGTTGGTTTGAGCAGGGTGACGGTAAGTTCTTCTATGGTTTGAATATTGAGAATGGCCGTATCATTGACCACGAAGGGTTTCAGCTCAAAACAGCCTTGCGGAAAATTCTTACTGAGATGACACCCGGAGTGCGGATTACTGCTCATCAGAGCATTTTATTTACAGATCTTGAAGAGAGTGATCGAGAACGCATTGCGACAATACTTCATGATCATGGAGTGAAAACATCGGAAGAGATTTCGACGCTTAGACGGTGGAGTATGGCATGTGTGGCGTTGCCAACGTGTGGCCTTGCAGTGGCAGAAAGTGAACGGGTGCTGCCAGGATTGATTGATCTCCTTGAGCCTGAGGTTGCCAAGCTTGGTTTAGATAAAGACGCTTTCACATTGAGAATGACCGGCTGCCCAAATGCCTGTGCACGACCCTACAACTCAGATATTGGCATCGTTGGCCGGACGCTCGGAAAGTACACAATATTTCTCGGTGGTCGATTGCTCGGTGACAGGTTGAATGAAAAGTATAAAGACGTCATCCCTTTTGATGATCTTCCTCGAGAGATCACAGCGGTCTTAGCGTGTTACAAGGCTGAACGCGAGCAGAGTGAAACGCTTGGCGACTTCTGCCATCGAAAAGGGCTTGATGGCGTCCGTGGTTGGACCGACCAATGGCTTGCAGATGAATCCCTTGCCTAGCGTGAATGACTCAGAGTACGACGTGCTGACTATTACGCCGGCACGTCATCCCACATAGGGCACCAAAGCGGTAGTCTTGGAAAAAGTTGTTCCGCAAGCTTCTGTGAGAGCTGTGTTGATGGCTCAAGACGTCCTGCTGTTATTGCCTCAAGAGGGTCACATTGACCCAGAAGAAGGCGTGTAAACTCATCGTCAGTCAGTTTGAGGTAGCTCCGGCCGACTCGGCCCGGTTGGATGATGGCTTCACGTGGCTCGTCGTCCTTGGCAGCAGGAATAGTCACTGACCCTCGGAAGGTGTCGCTGTCAAAGCCGAGCTCAACCGTATCACGAATTCCTGCTTGGACAACTCGGCTGGCAAGGGTTGGAGCCATTGCTGTCAAGAGGCCTCGTGGGTCAAAGATACGAGCAACAATCATTCGATCCTGCGGTGCAATACGAGATATGATCGCTGGTGATTGGTCATCACACGCCGGTCCACGAACTTCCTCATGGAGAGGATCGGTCGGGCTCGATTCATAAATCAGTTCTTGTCGGTCATTTTCAATGGCTTCTGCACAGACTCGTGCAAGAATTTCACGTTCAAGGCCTTGGTATTCAGGGTCAGCCATTACTTCGAGAACACGACCGCCTGTTTGAATGCAGTATCCAACAATTTTTGCAGTCGTTTCATGGAGGTCATATCGATCGTTTCCTTGTAGAGCAACGATAATAGAATCAAATGCTTTTCGACTGACCAGCCATCGAGCATACGCTTCAGTGCGGGCTGTTGTTCCAACAAACCGAGCAGCATTCTGCTCATAGATTCTCAAGATTGCTGGAAGTTCAACATGCCTCCACTGCCGCATCGTCACTTCAGGCCCTTGGCGTTGTGGTGCGGCGAGGAGACGAGAGAGAATGTCAGTTGGACGACCAGGCGAGGCACAGTCACGACCTAGAACACTCCAGCCCAAATCATGAAACGATGATGCAATTCGCGTTCTTGAGAATGCGGCTACAACACCAAGTTCGCGCATCCTGCGTTCGGCTGCTTGTACAAGTCGTTGCCCATGCCCGGCACCACGGCACTCGGGAAGAATAGCAACCCGATCAAGAGCAGCAGCTTTTACAGGTGCAGCACCAATCATTACTGTGCGAGGAGCAATCTCAATGTGACCAACAATTCTTCCAGCGAGTCGAGCAACCAATCTGTTTGCCGAATCATGTTCTGGATGATCAACAGACGCATGGAACTCTGCCCGACTCGGTGGTGATGGCAAACCCGAAAGTAGCTGGAGAATCTCAGTCTGATCACCAGCCTGTGCTGGCCCTACCTGGCACTCTTCTTGCATCCAGGCTGGAGGAGTGAGGTCGACTGGCGGGTGTTCGGGAAGATGATGAATTGCTTCACGATTTTCATTCGAACGGCGGCTGAAGATCGTACCCGATGGTCGAATTTCAACGGCGCTAATTGCAGCGGACTGACTCCGACGACGAGATGATGCAGCCGTCTTTTTTTTCTTAGGAGCCACAACAGCAGTTGGACGGATGTCACAGTCTGTTTGTGCTGTCGAACGTTTTCGAACACGAGAAGTTTTTTTGACGGTGGTTGACCGACTGCTTCGTGTTGGCTGATTGCGATGAGATGGTGTGCGTAAAGAACCTGTCCGCGATGATGAAGATGTGCGGGAAGATCGTGCCGGCAGCATATTGTCTCCTGTCCCTAGGAGGTAAAAATTCATTCCGTTACCCGACACGATATGTCGAAACTCAATTGATTTCCAGTAGGAGGAACTCACGAAGTTGATTTTCCGGGAAAAAACACCATGGAAAGTCGCGAGTTCGCAAGATTTTTTGTGCCCGAATGGCGGTTGCGAGAGGTCCAACACGGTCCAATAATTGCTGTCGCACAGGTTGCGTGTGATAGGCAAGACGGGCGTTCGTTGATCGAATTTCATGACAACGTCGGCGTGCAAGAGTCGCTGTGGGCCGAGTATCAATCCACCGTCGTTTCTCCGTGATCAGGTCTCTGACGGCCTCCGGTTGGTCTGAGAACGGCTCAAGATGACATTCGGGATGAAATTCAAGGTCCCGAAGTGTTCGATGGACACTGGCAAGCTCTGCAAGCGGTTGCTGCGTGGAAAGTTCCGGGAATCGGGTTTCCAGAGGCAGACGGAGTGTTCCTGAAACCACCGCATGTCGAGGTGGTTCACAGCCAGTGAGTGTGTGGACAATATCATCAGTGATTTCGTCGTACGCCGCACCACCGATCCCGTGGACGAAGACATCGGCGACGAGAAGGCGGGCAATAAGTGTGGTCATGATGGCCCGTGGTCGAAGACGTAAGGCGTGTTCTTCCATTCGTGAGAGCGCATCAACCCATTTTGAGGGTGGCGTGTCGAGTGAAATCGGAAGCTCGACTCGTAACGTTTCCATGTCAGACAATATGAGGACACCTGGCGTATTCGTATTTGCAAAAACCCGTCGTCGCTGCAGGTCATCCTCTGACCAGATCCACCACGGTACTTCAAACCATGGGCCTTCTGATGGATCAACGGTTTTTTCAACGAGATCAGGCATTGGGCGAGTTTGTCCTCGCTGGTGATGCCTTCTTCGATACCGACCAAGAGCCGCGTTATATGCACCGTGGAGCTCTCGACTTCTCGCAAGAAGCCACGACATGAAGACCATGACAGTTGGAAGTCGCATCAATTCACTGACCGGTATCTCAATCGTTTCAAGCCCATAGCGTTCTTCGAGTTGGTGTCGTGCTTGCGCAATCGCAAGACCAATTCGATGACTCTCACTCATTCTTTCAACAGCAAGCGGCCACCATCGTCGCAGGATCGAGTCAGGAACAAGTGGTGTAAGAAGATCAGAAGCTCGGCGACCAAACGACCGAAAACATTCTATATCCTCAGCACCTCGTTCTTCCCATGCAACTGGAGGCCCATCACGATCAAAGGGAACATATTCCAGTCGTGCAGATTCAGGTGTTCCGACAGGAACGCCAACGCTTGTTGAACGGCAGTAGTCCGTATCAACAATCAGATTGATGGCTGTGCCACCAAGACGTCGAGCATACGCATCAATCGCAAAGTTTTTGAGCCAGACACCGGGGTGAAAGAGATCTGGCTGATGCCCGCCCATAATGATCGGTGCTGCTATCCATTCGGCTGTATTTGAAGGCCGAATGACATCTCTGTAACTTGACGTGTACTCAGTGGCTACGGTTAATACCTCTCGTCGCGTTGCTGCAACGAGTTCCCAGAGTTTGAGATCGCCAACTTGGGTATCGAAGGCCGTTCGAAGCAACTTGTTGTTGTCAACGAGGTGATCAATCGCAATTGCCGGATTGGTCGGATCCGGATTGATTGGAGGGTCAAACAGCCGTCCGCCGGAATCCGGTGGTGGGTGATGTTTGCGGCGATCAAAGCGAGGGTGATTACTCAAGCGTCGACTCTCTGGGCAGGGGAACCCACACCATACCCGACACTGCGATTGACGCCACTCCTAGCCTGTATCGAACGCATTGTTCGTTCAAGAATGTCACGATAATGGGCAATACGAGTTGTTCCATCATCAAGTGCACCACCAAAACTTCTGGTCAAATCGAGATAGACCAGAGGAACAGGTAGTTCGATAATTCTCAGTTTTTCTGCTGCCGCCAAGACCCAGACTTCAAGTGGCATCGCGTAGCCGGGCTCAGTGACTGGAAGTGCCTGGAGCGCTTTTCGAGAATAGGCCTTAAAGCCACAAAAGGCATCAGTGAGAGACAGGCCAAGTTGTTCGTTAATTTCCGCTGTGATTTTCATGTTGATACGTCTGCGACCCTCGGGTGCCTGACTATTGTCTGGAAGATCTTTCAGGTAGCGACTTCCGCTGACAATATCAGCAGCAGGGTCTTTAGGATCTCCAATGGCAGCAATGAATGAAGGAATCAGTTGCGGCTGATGCTGACCGTCACAGTCAATTGTCACCAGACCGTCCCAATACGAACCGTCTTCACGAGGTTTGAGTGCATATGCAAAGGCAGTGGCGAGAGCGGCACCATAGCCGAGGTTTGTCTCGTGGTGAATGACTGTGATGTCACCTCGTTGTGCGGCTCTTTCTTTGAGAATGCATGCTGTGCTATCAGTTGAACCATCATCTACAACCAAAACATTGTCAGTGTGCCTTCGTACCTGATCAAGGACGTCTTGAACATGCTTGTCTTCGTTGAATACCGGCAGCGCTGTGAGAAATTGGCTCATATGTTTTCTTTGTTTCAATACAGACCCAGCAGGCCAAAGAGGATACGGGTGGCTATCTATTTGGGAGCCAGCACAGTGGGTCTTGTTCAACGGTACTCGCCCAACACTGAAGACCGGGAAGAGCTGTACTTAATTTTTCAGCCATTCGTTCCATGGCGAACCGCTCACTGAGATGATGGCCAACAGCGATGACCGTCATATTGTGTGCCAATGCTTCAAGAGCATTGTGCAATTTGATCTCTCCGGTGACGAGTGTCTGGCATCCGGCAGCAGCAGCCACCGGTACAGATTCACCACCACTTCCGCAGACAATACCAATACGGCCAGCTAGGAGGTTGGGGTTACCGGCAACAGTGCACCCTGAACATCCTAGGGCGGATGTGAGTTGTTGCGCAACGGCGTCGACCGTATCGGGTGAAGAAGTCGTGCCCATGCGTCCAAACCCAACACTGGGATCTATCTCATCAGGCTCAAGAGGCGCTACGTCTTGGAGCGACAGGATTTCCGCAAGCATTGCATTGATTCCATGCGGAGCTGAGTCCCAGGCAGTATGGCCACTCCAGACGCCAATGCCAGCTGTGACTAACTCCACAAGAGTTGCACCTGTAGGAGTTTCTTCAGTGATGCGATTGACCGGACGAAAAGGAAGTGGGTGATGGGTCACGACCAGATCGGCTTTTTGAGACACAGCTTCACGAGCGACATCGATGGTGAGCGTCAGGCAGGTCATCACGCGCTGTATGACAGGTTTTTTTGTGGCAACAAGCAAACCGACATTATCCCAGTCAGCAGCAAGCCGGAGAGGGGCAAGATGTTCAAGCGAGGCAATGACTTTAGCAAGATTCGACATGACTTCTATGATACACATACCGATTGCGAGAAACAGGATCGGGGAATAGAGGTCTTGTTCTGCTACCCTCGTCTGACATTCTCACAAGAATCTGTTGTCCAGCGGTAGGACGCAGGCCAGCACGAAATCAGTCGTACGTTTGACCTGCATGGCCCTACTCGTGAAGCATGCAGCGACAAAGTACCATACAGTGAGAGAAGATAGACACAGTCGATGAGGGGCTTACTCTCGCACTGTTGGCTGTCTTCACTAGAGCCCCTGAACAATCTATGGACGTCTTATGAATTCTTCACGCCTCGCCGTTCCAGTACTACCACTCGCCTCTGACTTTCGGCGGTCACTCTCAATCGCACGGGAGTTTGGTGCTGGTGGAATTGAAATTGACGGTCGCCACGGTATCGATCTTGTAACGCTTTCCGATACTGGAATTCGTCAGATCCGAAAGTGGCTCGATGATGCAGGTCTGCACGTAGCGGCTGTGTCATTTCCAACTCGAGGAGGATATGCAGAGCAAGACCGGCTTGAGGCTCGAGTCATGGCAACAAAGCAGGCAATGCTTCAGGCGCATCGACTCGGTGCAGCAGCCTTGCTCGGTCGCTTAGGTGATATTCCTTCCGTAGAAGACGGTGTACATTGGCAGATTCTCATTGATGTGTGTACCGATCTTGGGCGAACCGGACAGCAAACAGGTGCATTTTTCTGTGCCGAAGCTGGTCAGGCGGGCCCAGAAGACCTGCGGAGGGTTATCGAGGCTCTACCAGATGGCAGCCTTCAAGTGCATCTGGTTACCGGTGCGCTTCTGGTACATGGGCATGATCCAGCTGAAGCTGCCACAGCATTGGCTGCGGATATCGGTTATGTCCATGCAACAGATGCTATGGCCGGAGCATATGCTGGCCATGGACGGGCCGTTCCTTTGGGAACCGGGCAGGTCGATCTGCCACCTGTACTGGCGACTCTTGAAGAGCGAGGGTATCGAGGTTGGGTCGGTGTGGAGGCCATTACACCACAGCGCGAAGAGGCTGCTCGTGAGATCGCATCAGCTCTGAACCAGCTTCGTGGCTAGTTTTTCCTACCAGGGCATAGAGCTTCAGGCCATCCCTAGTACACTGAAGAAATGATGTGGAAACGGAATATCCGGTGGCAGCTGGCGGTGTGGGCCATCGTTTGTTGGTACGCACTGATACTATCTGGCTTACCGCTTCCCGTTGATGCGTTTTCGGCTTCTTCGATAGCACCTTCTGGTGTGGCTTCAGAAAGAATGGCCGCAAAAGATCGAACAAAGCCCTTTCCATGCATGAATAAGCCATGTGGCTGTCTGTCTGCCAAGCAGTGTTTTCAGAAATGTTGCTGTCATACACCGGCTGAGACCCTTGCATGGGCAGAGCAAAATGATCTCTCTTCAGAAATTCTGCGTGCATTACAGCGGCGCGTGGATCAACGTACCCATCCAAAACAGAACCGGAATCAATCTGGCCAGAAGGTTCAAGGAACATGCTGCCACACAGGTGACCTGAAACCAAACGCATCAGTCACACCTTCTACTGAAGACGTTACTGCGAATGACATGTGTGGCGAAGATATCTGTTTTGAGTATGAGTATCTATCGTCTGCGGGAGACAAGGAATCGTCTTCAGGACAGTCATCACAACATGAATTGCAGGATGATAAACACGATGCTGGTCACATCGAAGTCATGTCCGAGCATTCAATTATTCTCAAATCACTTCTTGCCTGCGGAGGCCTCGTAAGTGAATGGTTTGCATCTGGCCTGGCAATATTGCCAGGCCCTGTTGAGGCGGTGTGCTGTGGCCAACTCTTGCTTGAGTCGCCCGGGCAATGCCCTCGATTGCTTCGAGGTGTCCGCTCCGCTCCCCCAACACCACCTCCCTGTCTCGGTTGAAAGCTGATTATATCCCTTTCACCCGTCGAAGCAGGCATGCGTTCATGCGTGCTGCTTCATTCCCTTATATGCCAGGAGGAATAGTATGTCCGTACGCTATCGTTACAGAGGATTTACACTCATTGAACTGCTTGTTGTGATCGCAATTATCGGTGTATTGGTGGGACTTCTCCTGCCGGCAGTCCAGCAGGCCCGTGAGGCTGCTCGCAGAATGACCTGCGTCAACAACCTCAAGCAGACCGGGCTTGCCATACACGGTTATTACGATTCAAACCGTCAGTTGCCATCGGGCTACATCTCGCCGGGTATGTCGGCAGCAGACCCGTCGGCAAGCGAGACAGCCAAAGGGTATGCGTGGGGCTTCGTACTTTTGCCGTACATGGAGCAATCATCACTCTTCGATTCGATCGATCAGACACGCGAGGCTGTCGGCACATCAAACGAAGCCAAAGCAGCAGAGGCAAACCTTGGGGGCTATCGTTGTCCGACAGATACAGCGCCGATGTCCTTCTCGGTGAATAATGGAAGCGGCACAGTTGATCTTCCCACGTCGAATTACGTAGCTGTTCTCGGCTGGAATAATGTGACTACTGAAGCTGGGCAGGGGAATGGAGTGTTCTTTCGTAATAGTGATATTCAATTTCGAGACATTCGTGACGGACTCTCAACAACAATCTGTGTAGGTGAGCGAAAGCATATCCACGATTTTTTTGATCAGGGACCATATGCAGCCAATAGCACGTGGTACGCAGCCGTTCCCGGAGTTCTTCGGGATGCCGGCATGACAATGATGCCCATGATGAAAGAAGGACCAGGTTCACTGGTACTTGGGCATGTCGGACAAAGTGGAATGATGTCAGGGAAGACGCCAAACCATACAAACCATATCGTGCACTTTAGCAGTAGTCACTTTGGTGGCGTTGCATTTCTTTTATGTGATGGATCGACACACATTATTCGTGACAATATTGACTATCAGTTATTTAAAGCAATTGGAACCAGAGCGGGAGGAGAAGTCACAAACTTATGAGAGGTCTCGCAGGAAACGACACCACCTCTTACTAAGTGTTGTGGCATTGCCCAGCGATTACGGCGGCTGCTACAGCAGCGGTTTCGATGCGGAGAATATTTTCACAAAGTGACATTTGTTGAAAACCATGAGCCTGCGCGGTGCTGATCTCTTCATCAGTAAATCCACCCTCAGGCCCAATAACAATAAGAAGCGTGTCAATTGGTTTCAAAAGTATTGACTGCATTGGGTTTCCATCAGGACATGCCAGGATCTTCAAGCTGGCAGATGATGTTGTCAGAAGATCGTGCACGGATTGCGGTGGGGTAATTTGGAGAAGTCGATTGCGTCCAGATTGCTTACACGACTCGATGACTCCACGTTGGAGACGGCTTATTGCCGCAGCAGTTGGTTCGGCAACTGATCGTGTTGTCGTGAGAGGCACAAGAGAGTCTGTGCCAAGTTCTGTGATTTTTTCAATAAGCCATTTCTGCCGATCACCCTTTGGTAGGGCCACGGCGAGGGTGAGTGCTGGCTTGTCGGGTGACCTTTCTGAGTGCTTGTGCCCAAGACTCAGATCGACGTGATTGCGTTCGATACTCACCACAGTAGCAGGCCATGACGTACCCTGTCCGTCAAACAATTCAACTGTATCACCAGTTTTTGCTCGCATAACACGGGCGAGATGACGAGCTTCATCGCCCTCAAGACGAGCGGTATCCTCTGTGGGAGTTTGGGAAAGAAAGAAACGGTGGCTCATAAAACACAATCTCTGCAAATAAATAAACAAAAATAGGCGTCAATTCGTCATGACGCAGGTGCGTCAAGTTCGTACAACCTTCTCTTATGGTACGCGACAACTGGAACTTTACTGCGAATCCTTTTGAGGCCACTCTTACTCCGGCTTCTTTCTATTGCGGGCAGCCTCAGGAAGAGGTTCTTGCTCGTCTGGAGTGGATCTGTCAAGAACGTCAACGTTTTGCGATTGTGGTTGGTGCCGAGGGGGTTGGAAAGAGCCATCTGTCTACAACGGCACTTCGTCGAGTGAGTGGATTAGGCGCTGAAACAGTCTTGCTCTCATTGCGTGGCATACCTGAAGGAGAATGGCTTCCGCTTCTCCTCGAGAGGTTTCCACTCGATTATGCGAGTCGGTGTGAGTCGATAACGAATTGGCAAAAATTAGAAAACAGGCTTCGTGAGAACAGACTCATGGAACGGCCAACGGTCATTCTTGTAGACGATCTTGACCGCGCTCCAGCTGATGCTGTTGCTGGAATAGAGCGTCTCGTAAACAGCGCCGAGCCACGGTTTAGTTGGACAACCGTCGTGGGAACTGCAACAGCATCCTCAGTAGAAAATATTCCTCATTCACTTCGAAATCAGGCTGCTATGCGCGTCCATCTTGATCCATGGGATAAAGATGATGTGTATGCGTTTTTATCGACAGCGATCACACGAGTCGGTGGTGATCCCGCCATTATTCCATCGGCCACAGCCGATACTGTTGCTCGTTTTGCAGGAGGACTTCCTCGTCTCGTAAGCCGCTTAATACATCTCTCCTTAGCTGCGGCTGCTGGAGAAGGTATTCCACATGTTGATTCTTCTACGGTTGAACGAGTCTGGAGAGAGCTGGACCCGGTGAATGCTTCACATGACTCAATCACGAGAACGGATAGCGGTCATAGTGGCAGGTTGGAGCCGTCAGGAGGACGCGTTCGGGCTGTCCGTAAATTATTTGAATAAATGGTGATATTTGCGGGAGACACTGAAGTCTGTTGTCATTTGGCTAAGATGCACAACAA
>CAJQGO010000236.1 GCA_905477565.1 uncultured Planctomycetota bacterium | reverse complement strand
AAATGTCATCGAAGGAAAGTGTTTAGGTCCTGTACAAATGCCTGCAACAAACCCAGGGATGTACTATTTGACCATCATAAACAAAACCAATCAGACAACCTTCAAATTAGTCAGAAGATAGCTGCTTACTTGTGGAGCCGGCGGAAGTGTAGACACCCCCTCTGACCCCCAATGATTTCAGGCCTTTCAGAGAGCGGGAGCCCGATGCGTTGTTCAGTCTAACACGCGACCCACAGCCGCGTAGCCAGAGAGGATGGCGCTTTGCACGGAGCCGCGAATGATCATGAAGCCATCGATCTCGTCCACAGGGTTTAAGGTCTCACCGGCAAAAAACACCTTGTCATCCAGCGGGGCTCCCAACGCCTCAGGCCCTGCATCGAGGTCGGATGTCCAGGTACCTTGTGTCCAATGGTGTTGCCCCCAATCCTGATAGAGGTAAGTCCCCAGATAAGCTTGGGATGCAGCGCCATTGTAGAACCCATCCAGCTCTTGCAGCGCTGCGTCCACAATCGCATCTGCACTCTCCAATTCATAATAGGCTTTTGCAGAGCTTCCGGTCGACAACAGTCCCAAAATGTGGTTCTCTGACTCCTTGCCATATGCGACGTCATAAAACGTCTTTTCGCCACTAGATGTCTCTACTGAAATTACATCGGGATAAAACTGCTCTGAGAACTTCAAGAACAGCTTGAAACCGGGCAGGAACTCCACATCTTGGAGGGCCTCCCACTTTTCTTCAGGCATCGGCGGTTCAAACACAATGCCATTGGACCGAAGAACCCCAACAGACACCGTTGAGATGACCTTATCGGCGAAGTATTCCACTCCCTCGTCTGTGGTCAGCTTCACCTGGTCTCCAGAGTAGTCAATCTCAGCCACCCTTGCATTCAAGGCCACACGATCCTCTACCCCCTGGGCAAAGTTCTCGTAAAGGAAGTCATACCACGTAGTGCTCTTGAACTTGTACTCCAAGATGTAATCCTCATAGTACGCTTCCATGTCCTGCTCGGAAATGGGATATACCATGGAACCGACGGCGTAATCGACGTCCATCGGCTGGTAGAGAATGGTCTCTGCATCGGGCTCACCCCCTTCCCCATGGAGAAGGTAGTTCAGGATGGCCTTGTCTTCGTGGATCCACTCCGCGCCCAAGTCAATCGGGAAATCGGCGAATCCTTCATTTTTCTGTACCCTGCCACACAACCGGTCTGAGGCCTCCAGAATTTGAAAGCTGACGCCTTCTTCCTCCAACCGCTTCGCTGCCGCCAGGCCCGAAGCCCCTGCCCCCACAACGATCACATGCCCTTCAAACTTCACTTCCTCATTGACACAAGGCGTGGGCTCCTTGCTCTTGGTGCATGCCATCACCGAAGCGGCAATGACTAACAGAAGCAGGACGCTAACAGAAACGAAGGAGGCACTCTTGTTCATCGCAAATAGATTTATGGTCATGCCACAAATGTCCGCATCCCCCGACCCCGTTCCTTTGACTTAAGTCACAAAGTCATCGAGCCGAACGGATTCGGCTCAATGACTCCCTGCTCATGCCCAAAAAGGAAGCCAAGTCGGTCAATGATACCCGTTGCAGAATCTCAGGTCGTGCCTCGAGGATATGTTCATATCGCATCTTGACCGGCAAGGATTGCAAATACAACAGGTTCTCCAAGAAGATGGCGTGCTCTATGACCCACTCCGTAATCAAACGGGCGACAGAGGCCCTGTTGATGGAGAGTGCCTTGAAATCCTTGACGTGTATCCGAATCAATGCTGCATCCTCGAGCAATTCAACCGTTTCGTTAGAAGGGTGCCCCGCGAACGTCCCCATGGTGGACACCACTTCACCTTCAAATGCAAACCACGTGCAGACCTCCTTTCCCTCACTGAGATAATAGGATTTTACGCTGCCCTGAACAATGAGATACAAAAAAGGGTGCCGCCTCCCCGTCTCAATCAATTTCGCTCCCCTTGTCAGCTGAATAAAACTGCAGCAAGCCACCACCGCATCAAGCGCATCGCCGTTAACCGGAGACTGCAGCCCCTGAAGGAAATCTTGGATGTCAGTTTGATTCATGCTTTGCCCAAAGTTAGACCCGCCATACACTCGGGGACACGGCTATTCGCTAGCCCCAGTTCAAGCGAATTTTGACATACCCCCATCTCCTTCCAGCCTTGCATCCTTTCTCTAGATCAGTGATGATTTTATGTGTCGTGTCATACAACAAGCTATGGACTCCATTCACATGATGACGTTTACTGCAATGGCAAAAAGGATGAGGAGAATTACCACAGCGGCAATTTTTTTCATCTTTTTCATTTGAACTTTGCTTTGACTCCGTTCCTTCGCCCTGATCGGCTCCATCAACTCCTCGTAAGGCCGAGATTCCTCAATAGAAAGTTCCTTTAGTTTTTCGCACGCCTCACTAAAAAGCGATTGCGCGAGTCTTTGGGCCGAACCAAAATATGGATGCCACCCTATTTCTGCGGAATCAGTGATGCCGCTCAATGCCATGATCTGCTCGTCACTGATGTATTGTCCCAATTCATCCAACAATTCAATCAACTCGTCTTTCCCTTCTGGGACGGTGATTTTACACATTCGGGAATGCAGCTTGGCTCCTTCTTTCTCTTTTTCTGTGAGCTCGAATCTGGTATCCTCTTCCTCTGAACCACTCTGAAGCGCTCGGGTCAATCTCACCGCTTTTCCCAAGTACCCCCCCCTGTTTGACTTGAATCGCATATCCAAGCCTCCTCCTTTTTTAGTTGGTCCAAAAATGCCCATGTCAAAGTGTAAGTTTAGTGAGTATTTAAAGGTCGTGAAAATTGGAGAACTACAAGGTAGTACGTCTTAAAAATTTTCCAAGCATGTGACTATTTCTTGGTGGAGCCGGCGG
>CAJQGO010000235.1 GCA_905477565.1 uncultured Planctomycetota bacterium | reverse complement strand
GCAACACCTGCCTTGAAAGCCTGGCGAATGCAGAGATAAGCGCAGAAAAGTTTGACCAACAAGAAGATTAACAATGGCACCGTTCGCATTCCTGCCTCTCCTTCGCCCTGAAGGAAAAGTATCCACAAACATGCAGTCAGACTAAGGCCTGCAAGGAGGTAGACAAGGCGTTGGTATCCAAGTGACCAAACGGTTGCGATAGACACAGAAAGACTAAAAATAACAAACAGAGTCGGAGTCCTATCCTGCCCCAAATCGAAAAAAGGAACTGATCCAAGAACGAGAATTTGCCCAAGAAAGATCAGCGATCCGTGGCGGTGAATTCGAACCTGACGCTCTGGTGAAACTGAATGCTCACTTGGCTTACCAAATACATTCTGTTGCTGCATCAATCCATTACGCCATATATTCACAAGAACTGCACTCCTACGAGTTGCTCGAATCACTTACAGGGAACGTGATGAGACATTTTCCACCCACATATTTTTTTATCCTGCAAACAGGTACATTTCTACCGACAAAACTGAGTCTACCTCATTCTGGAGAATAGCACTGCATGGCAACAAGCCTCCTTCTTCTTCTTGACGACATTGCAAGTGCCCTCGATGACGTGGCGCTTATGACAAAAGTTGCCGTTAAGAAAACAGCAGGCGTTTTAGGCGATGACCTTGCGTTAAATGCAAAGCAGATCACCGGAATATCTGCAGACCGTGAATTACCGGTGGTTTTCAGAGTCGCAACCGGTTCTCTTATCAACAAAGGGATACTTGTCCCAGCCGCTCTTGTGCTGAATCTGCTGCTTCCTCACGCAATTACTCCGCTGCTCATAATCGGCGGCGCGTTCCTCTGCTTCGAGGGTGCCGAAAAAGTACTCCACAAATTTCTTCACCTGGAAAACTCGAACAACAAGATCGATAGCACACAAACTGAATCGGCCCGAATACGCGGAGCCATCCGCACCGACTTCATTCTTTCCGCTGAAATTATTGTTATCACACTTGGTGTTGTTGCCGATAAACCATTCTTCACGCAACTAAGTGTTCTCGTTGCTATCGCACTATTAATGACAGTTGGGGTCTACGGCTTGGTTGCCGGTATTGTTAAACTCGATGACGTTGGCATCCTGCTCTTACAGCAACCGTATTCTGCTGGACAGATAATCGGCCGTGCAATAATCCGTGTCACCCCATGGATAATGCGGTTTCTTACACTGGCCGGAACAGCCGCAATGTTTCTTGTGGGTGGCGGTATCGTCCTTCATGGCATCCCAGCCCTTCACCACACTATTGAGCATAGGATCCATGTGTCAGCACCGAACATAGCGTCACTTCTGATGATATTTGCCAACGGCATCTGTGGCATCTGTACGGGGGCATTGGTAGTCGCTTTTGTCAATGCAACAAAGACACTTCGGGCAAAGTTCACGTAGCCAAGCTCACTGAGCCTGTCGCAAAGCAAGCAGGCTCAGTGTTCGGATTAGCGTGGCGAGTGTGAAGAACCGCAGGGTATCGGGTAAACTTACGAGCTACTTTTCGCGTCAGGATTTTCGACTCGAACAAGAAGGTATGTTTTTGAATCGCCACCGTCAAAATGGACGAGTACCTGCGTCTCGTTCATCGTTAAGTTTTGAATACCTGTTTCCACAATGGGCGATGTCTTCCCTTCAAAAGTCCACGCAACACGCTGGGATTCCCCGTCTACCATCCCCTCAAGACTGGCTGTTTCACCCGTTTCCTTGTTTTGATACGTCCCTGCGATGACGCCGTCTTTTCTCACTGCAAGTTGCATAAACATTGTCGGTGTTGCCGAGGACTCACCTTCCTGCGCGACAGCAAAAACACCCAACGGTAACCACTCATCACCCGAGGCATCTGCTGCATCAGCATTTTCTTCCGGAGCACTCAAAGCAAGTTCCTCAGCCTGCTGGGCGTATTCCTCAGCCGGAACTGCTTCTCCGTCAGCCATGACAGTCGTACCGTCGTAGTAACTCCCACCGCCTGAACCATAGTCGTAATATCGACCTTCGCCCCAGTTCCATGGCATGATGGCCGATACAGTCCGAAAACCAGCCCAACTCCAGAAAATTGGATTCTTATCAAAGTAGTAATGACCAGTTTGCATACCAGACCAGAAGTCCTCGTGAAGCCCGCTGTCATAGGATGCATTCAACTGAGAACGAATTGAGTCCGCTTGAGTTCCAAGATTCTGCTGCCGGGTTGTACGCCGGTCCGAACGACCCGAAGCCAAATCTGTACGAACATCACCCCTGTTCTCAACTCGCACTGATTGGCGATCACCTCGCCCAGAAACACGTCCCTGACGATTATCAGATGCAAAATCACGATTCTCTCCTCGACCGCCCCTGACATCAGAACGAGCGTCGGTTCGATTTGAGATGGCATCTGCACGAGTATCAGCAACATTTTTTGGTGAGGTAGCTGCCGCAGCGGCTGCCGCTCCTTCGCCCTTCTTATTCAAGAATTCTGAGACCGCTGAACCGGATGTTGTTTTGGCAGCATCAACTCGACTCTTTGCCGCGTTGGCTGCAGCACCATTGCCTCCGGAGGCCTTCAAAAAGTCTTGTACATCTCCCTGCGTTGGTCGACTTCCGGCTCGATCCTTCACCGCCCCAGATGCTTTCCCGGACAGCCCACCTGCTGCAGCCTTGCTGGCCGCGCCCGATAGATTTCCTGATGGCTTTGAGGGAAGATTTTTTCGTATATCTCCGCTCGGTGATGGCCGTGATCCTGCTGCCGGTTTCGCGGAGGGTGCTGGTCGGCTTGGTGCTGGTTTTGCAGAAGGTGCAGGTCGACTTGGTGCGCTAGGACGTGAGCCACCCGAGGGCCGTGCGCCACCAGAAGGACGCCCACCGCCGCCAGGACGAGCAAACAGATCGATTGGCTGGCACAACAAGGCAATGAGAGAAACAACAAAAATTGTTTTAACCGAAATATTCATCTTTTATTCCTTACTGCATGTACTCGCGATTGTATTTTCAATCTTATTGACCAGAAAAAACTTTTTCCCAGTCATTCTTCATATCAACAACAACCCAGCCCCGCTTTGGAGCATCTTCAAGAGCAGTTATGAGCTTACCACTGAGTGGTGGCTTCGCATCATACTGGCACTCACGCTGTCCATCTGTATGGTGAATAAGTACACCAAGTGACTTATACGGATTGTCTATCGTCGTATATTCGAGCATGGACTGATCACCGTCCGAATTGCCAAAGCATGCAATTGGGCGCCTCCCAAGTTGTTGGTAAATCCGTACAGACTTCCCGACTTTATCATTGATATAGAGGCCTGTTGCCTGCTTCACGAATGCTGGCTTGCCATCTTGCAATTCAAACACCACATCAGCACTTGAACCAAGAACCCATTCGGGCAACACACCGTAAACATCTTCAGAGAACTGCCTCATAAAGTCGACGCCACCACCAGATACAATGGCAACGTGAAAGCCCTTCGAACGAAGAAGACTAAACACTTCCTGCATAGGCAAATACGTTGCTTCTCCATACGAGGTGCCGAGTGGCGGATATTCGGCTGTTGCAAACCATGATTTGACACGCCTCGAAAACTCATCACTGGTCATTCCTGAATGGGTCAGTGCCATGATCTTCATGAAGCCATCATGTTTCTCCCCAGCGAACAGGGCTTTAAAGTCTCCCTCGAGCGCCGCCTTGATCATCGGATCTTTTGCCAGTTCAGGTTGCTCAGTGGCCAATCGCTTCACTTCATCAACCACAAAAGCGATCTGAAAAGGCATCGGACATTCGGGCCACAGCGTCCCATCATTATCAAAAACAGCCAGGCGATCCTGTTCTGGAACAAAATCTTTGCCATTGGGATTACTGACTTTCGCAACAAAATCGAGTATCGCTTGCTTTGGCGCGGTATCAGCCCATGACGGCAAGAGGTCTTCCGCTTGCGTGACAGACACGAGCATGAAAGAGCAGAAAAATAATCGTAGGCCCATCTGCACGTACTCCTTCTCTACATCCATTTTATTTACTGCCTTCCAAACATTGCTCGTACAGCGTCCTTCGGGTCGACAACCTTCCCCTCATTTTCACCTTCAACAATTGAAAGCTGAACACCCTTTACTTCGCCATTGAAGTGATTTCCAACAGGGCCATAGTCAGGCGAAACAGGAGCACCAGAATCTTCACCAACATCCAAACCATCGTCGGCTGAGAAGATATTAGAAAGAGTTGCCTCAACTTTTCCTTGAGCAACCTCATCACCGTCGACAAACAGGCTTACTGTCCCGCCCTTGCCAAGCCCTTCACCTTCGTAGGCAAACTCCATGCGAACCTGGTGCTGACCAGGGCTGAGCTTCTCGTCAGACGTCACAAACGTATTTCCAAATCCACCGTAGTTGTAGCAATACTTCAACTTGCCTTCATGAGCATAAAGAGACCAGCCGCCAATATTTGCACCTTGGCATATGATAACTCCCGTTGCATCATCTTCAGGGACAACAATACCAGCTGTTACTGAGTGCGATTTGTTCTTGATACTCAAGACACAGTTTTCAAGCAGGCGTCCCATGCCTGGGAACAATACCTGTGTTGTTCCTTTCACCAGGACTGGCCGACCAGCTGTATCAGGATTCAGCTTTTCAAAAACGCGATCATCGAGTGGCAAAACTTTGTACCTCGCAGCCTCGATCAGGAAAAGCCTCTGTAACTCATGCAGTTTTTCTGGCATTTGTTCAGCAAGATTTTCTGACTGTGTCCAGTCTGTATCGGCATACAACTCCCATTTATCGTCATCAAAGGCGGGCAGCTTTTCTGTTGGAGCCGCCCAAGGCGTTCGATGCTTTGTAACTGCAGTCCACCCGTCGTGGTAGATGCCACGATTGCAAAGAATTTCAAAGTACTGCGTACCATGCCGTTCCTTTGCCTGTGAATCATCAAAGGTGTAACGCATGCTCACACCCTCGATTGGATCCTGCTCAACACCATTCACAAAACGAGGCTTGGGAAGATTCGCCGCCTCAAGAACAGTCGGAGCAACATCAATCACATGGCAGAATTGCGATCGAATCTCACCCTTTGACTTGATACCAGCCGGCCAATGCACAACGGTACCATTACGTGTGCCGCCCCAGTGTGAGGCAACCTGCTTGGTCCACTGATACGGCGTGTTCATGGCACATGCCCAACCAACGGCATAGTGGTTATATGAGTCTGGTCCTCCAAGCTCATCCATTCTCTTTGTCAGGTATTCCTCTGTTTCAAGATCCTGAATGCCGTTGAAGTAACTCATTTCATTGAAACACCCATTGAGACCTCCTTCTGCTGAGGCACCATTATCACCAACTATGTAGTAGATAAGGGTGTTGTCGAGAATCTGAAGCTTTTCAAGAGAATCCACAATGCGACCAATGTGGTGGTCGGTGTACTCAACAAACCCTGCATAGACTTCCATTTCACGGGCCAAGACTGGCTTAAAGTCTTCGGAAATATCTTTCCAACGTGGTGCTTCTGCATTCTCTTTCGTAAGAACGGCATCTGATGGAATAACGCCGAGTGATTTCTGTCGGGAAAATATTTTTTCACGGATGGCATCGTATCCTTCGTCAAATTTTCCTGCATATTTATCAGCCCAGTCTTTTGGCACATGGTGGGGAGCATGTGCTGCCCCTGGTGCAAAGTACATAAAGAATGGTTTATCTGGCGCAAGCGACTTTTGCTGCCCGATCCACTTAATGGCTTTGGAAGCCATATCTTCCATGAAGTGGTAGCCCTCTTCGGGTGTCTTCTTATTTTCGACTGGAGTCGTGCCTTCGTACAAGGTTGGATACCACTGGTTGGCTTCACCACCAATAAATCCGTAGAAGTATTCAAATCCACCACCTCCTGTCGGCCATGCATCAAAAGGCCCAACAGGACTGGCCTGCCATACAGGCACTTCATGACATTTCCCAAACTGTGCCGTGCAGTACCCATTGAGCTTCAACGTCATCGCAAGAGGGGACATTGAATTTGGTAGCACAGATGAGTAGCCAGGGGCACCGGTTGCCAATTCTGTAATTGCCGCCATGCCAGCCGAGTGATGGTTGCGTCCAGTCAGAAGCGCTTGCCGAGTTGGAGAGCACAGTGCCGTAGTATGAAACCGGTTGTACTTCAAACCGCCCGCAGCCAGTCGTTCGAGCGTTGGTGTCTGACAAGGGCCACCAAACGTACTCGATGCGCCAAAGCCAACATCATCAAGCAGCACGACAAGAACGTTCGGTGATCCTTCCGGTGGCCTCACCTGAGGAATGGCTGGAAACACAGCATCAGGTTCTTTCGCGTCATACACGACAAGCTCAGGTCGAGCGGTATTTGGCATTGGCAGTACAGTTCGGTCAGCCTGTGACTCAGTTGCTCGGACACCTGAAGGAATGGAAAATGTAATCGCTGCCGCAGCAAGTGTTAGGCGCCCAAAAGATGCCAAACACCACACTGCTGAGAAACCTGTTGTTTCACGATCCATTCCTGAGTCTCCTCTTTATTTTGTACCTTGCATCTACTGAAAACACGAAAAATCGAGTATATCCTTGTTCGAAGTGCAAACGCTATGCAATTTGCGCATAGCAGGTAAGCAATCAGCATCTACAATGGCTTTTCATCGCTTCCTGTGAATTTTCATCTTTTAATCAAAAAGATGAAGGAATCTAACCACGGCCTGACGAAAAGACCGGGCCTTCTGGCTTCAGGGGCAATGTTTGCTGCCATTCCTGAATTCGTCTTTTGAGCAAATTTACGACTTCGGGATGCTCTGCAGAACAGTCAGTCGATTCCTTTTGGTCTTTTGTGATGGCATACAACTCAACATGACTGAGGTCTGAATTGCTGATCAACTTCCAGGGGCCGTCCACAACTGCATATGAGCCCCAGTGATAAGGCCGATTTTTGGGAGCGGGCCACGGCGAGCTTGCCTTCCAGAAAAGTGGCTTTTTTCTGCCGAGATCTGATTTCCCTAATAACACACTCACCTGACTGACACCATCAGGCACGTACCCTGTGGGCATGGTTGCATCCGCCAGTTCACAAAACGTCGGCAAAAGATCAACGGCTGAAATGAGTGTCTGATTATCTACAGTCCCGGCAGGTATTTTTCCGGGCCATCGTGCAATAAAGGGCACACAAATACCCCCTTCAAACAACGCGGCCTTGTACCCCTTTCGACCACCGGTGACACCTTTGGATGCCCCGATACCAAACCCGGCACCCGTTGCTGTATCGTAGGACAAACTCAGTTCAGTTGGACTCGCTGCACGCGCAGGGCCATTGTCTGAACTAAAAACGACGAGTGTCTTCTTTGTGAGACCATTTTTATCCAAGGTATTGAGCAGTTGGCCAATCCGATCATCGGCGTGGGCGAGTGTCGCAGCATAGATATTGTCAGCGTCATCAAGATCCTGAAACCACCAACGGTACTTCGGGAGCACATGGAATGGTGTATGCGGTTCATGCATCCAGAGATTGATGAAAAATGGCTTCTGTTGTTTTTCTGCCTCTTCAATGAGTGCAATCGCCTGATTAACATCATCATGAACAGGCATCTGTTCACCGGCACAGTTGAATGCACCATATGCATCGTAGCCATACTCACTTGGGAGAGGTGAATCAGGAATCATGTCATTGGCGAGATGCCATTTTCCAAAGTGCCCGGTTATGTACCCAGCCTGCTGCAACATACGAGGCAGTAACGGGGCAGCCGGATTAAGCCAGTCAGGCATATTACGACGGGCATTTTGTTCAACCCACGCAAAATGCCCATTGATGTTATATCTGGCAGGAAAGTGTCCTGTCATCACGGCAGTACGACTCGGAGAACACACGCCACTGGCAACGGTGAAGCGATGGAAGTCAGTCCCCTCGCGTGCAAGACGGTCAATATTTGGTGTTTTTACATAGGGATGGCCATGGCAACTAAGATCACCCCACCCCCAGTCATCAGCAAAGATAAAAATGATGTTGGGTTGCTCAGTGGCACTCGCCGTACTTCTCTCTACCACCCCAAACAGAGTAAGGAGCAAACCAACGATACACAAAGCGTTCCTCGACATCACTGCATTCCTTTCACATACCACCAACGATTCTCACCACCACAATTAATCTCTAAGTTCGATTACCTGCAGGATTTTTTCACCGTTGTCTGCCATCAAGGCAATCTTTTGATTTGTATCTGTATCGATGACTGTTATTTCGAGCGTTGCAATCTTCGACCATTCAAGTTCTTTTCCTTCAGGACCTTTGAAATCGTCACGTTGCAGAATCAATGTCTGAGGGCCTTGCCCCTCCACTCTTTTTCCGACTGAAAAACTTCCTATATTTTGTGAGCGACTAAGAAAACCACTGTCGGTGCGCAAGCGAACATCCAGTTTTTTGCCCTGAGGATTTATAACAATCGCTAGCTTCTTTGTTTTCTTTCGATCAAGCCGAGGGCTTTGAAATTTATATGTCTTTATCGTCTGCCGATCTCGCGAAGACCAATTGCCAAAACCATTTTCAAAATTGTCCACTGACTCACGAGGTTCTGCCAAACGAACAAGAGACTCGAGGTTCACCTTTTCTGGAACGAATGAATGTTCAACCGAGTTCAGGGTACATGTTGACGTTTCACCACGCTCCAGCGTCTGAACATGTCCAAGTTTGTAACGACACAGAGCAAAGACATACAGCGGCAGATCTTCGAAGACTGGAACCTTGATTGACCAGGTTTTTCCACTCTGCTGTGTTTGAGCCCGCTCCCAGAACCGTGTTCGCGAATTGGGGTCGTAGCTAAAATAGATTTCCGTTGCAACAAGTCGATCTTGATCTTCTGGTGTGACAGCAAAAGATGCTGTGCCACCTGACACAGAAAAAGTTGACGGTGGTGTCACAGGAATATGCTGCTCAATACCTTTGAGATACTGGTCGAACCAGAGATTCAGCATGACCCATTGCTCAGGCCCAGGCCCATGGTTTTGATGCAGATTCGTGCTTACCCGCCAATCGGAGTGCGGCACGAGGGACATCGACCGATAAATCCGATCAAACACGGAATGGAAGTCATTTGTCGAACTGATGAAGCACACTGGACAGCGAACAAACGGCCAGTACGCACTGGGGTCGATGGTTGCCTTATAAAGTTCCAGATTCTGGAAGTGGGCGCGAATCGAACTTCCTTCAATTCCGCCAGGAAAGTCAACATATTTAAATCCTGTTCCTCCCACAAAAGGCACCACCGCCTTTAACCGTGAGTCAGTAGCCGTGAGGGCAGTAATCATGCCCCCCATCGAAAATCCTGAAAGACCAATTCGGTCAGCATTGACTTCTGGTTGCTGTTCGAGAAATGTGATTCCGCGTCGTGCGGCAACAGATAGCAGAAACCAATTGCTATTCCGGGGGCTTGGAACCGGATCAATGGAGTACTCGTCAGGCAAAAGGCTTCGCTTCCATCCCTGCCTGAGCGCCTTGCTATAAAACCGGGGGCCCTGGGTAGGATCAACGTTACCCCAATCGGTATTGATTTCAATTCCGTCCTCAAGTGGACGCCCGAGCCAATTAATATCAATCGATGCATATCCCTGACGTGCAAAATACTCCCCACGGTGACGATCCGCTCGTTGGCCACCACCATGTGCCCATACAAAAGCCGGAAGCTTTGTTTTCCCGACAGGCAAACAGTAGTATCCCGCGAGTCGTGATTCTTTCCCTTT
>CAJQGO010000234.1 GCA_905477565.1 uncultured Planctomycetota bacterium | reverse complement strand
CATATCAGGTACGCGTTGCAGGGCTCGGCAGTGGCCGGATACCTGCCGAAAAACCAGGCGTTGCGATCCGATTTTTCGACGAGCGACGGGCACGTTCTACGCGGGCTGTTGCCCCACTGAGGATTCTGAACGGTGAATGGGGCCTCGTTACGGGCTCGCTCCTGGTACCCACATGGTCCAGAGAGGCAATTCTGCAGGTGGGACTCATGGGTGCCACCGGTCAGATTGAATTCGATGAAATCCAAATCATCGCGGTCGAAAGATCCTAAAACACACGGAAAATCGCAAAAAAATATCATTTTCGGCAAGAGGCGGCACAAGAATACTGGTGAGACCAGACCCCCTAAATCCAGCCCGCTCTGCGTATTCCTTATTTTTACCCCTTCCTTCTTGCTTTACCCAGCCGTCAAACTATTCTAAGGGAGTTCGTTTTTCTGCTTCTGGCCGGATCGCCTTGGGATCTGCCGAGGAGACAGTCGTCATCCGTTTCAACTCGCCGTGGAGATTGCCCTACATGTTGGCTCACCGATTCATCCGTTCGGTCGGATTTTTCACCGTTCTTTCAATAGTGGCGTCTGCCTGCTGTGACGCACAGGCTGGCTGGAACCACCGCTACAACGCTGCGTATGGCTCATCAGGTGGTTCGAGCAGTAGTGGCGGAAGCAGCTCATCATCCTATGGTGGCTCTTCGTCCTATGGTGGCTCTTCGTCTTCCTATGGCGGTAGCAGTTCATCCGGTGGTCATAGAATGACGCACTGGGAACGCAAGATGGCTCGACGCGCGTATCGACACGCCGCACATTCTAGCTACGGCAGCTCAGGCGGAAGCCACTCTGCCTTCTATGGCAGTTCTGGTGGATCCAGTTCCAGTGGCGGTAGCTCGAGTGGTTCGTACGGATACTACGGTTACAGCTACGGGTACGCCGCCCCGGCAGCAAGTGTCGGCTACTCATCGATGTCTCCAATGACATCCAGCATGCCTGTCGATGCCTATCGTGTCATCACAGATGAGCCTGTTGGTGATGTTGCAGGAGACTCTGGTGAAGAAGTTCAAACACCAGCACCAAGCGACTCAACAGAATTCGTTCCGAAGGACGGCGTTCTTCTACTTGTCTCGGTTCCAAATGATGCCAAAGTGCTTGTGAATGGATCTGAAACAACATCGACAGGAAGCCTCCGCCGGTTTGTCTCACGTGGTCTTCAAGAAGGTGCAACATATGACTACACCGTCACAATGGTGGTCGGTGACGGTGAAAAACCTGTTGAAGAGACTCAAGTAATAAGCGTAACGGCCGGTGAATTGAGCAAGGTTTCCTTTGAAGAATCCTTGCAATTGACAACCAGCCTTACTGTTCATGTTCCAGAAGAATCAACCGTATGGCTTGCAGGCAATATGACTGATTCAACAGGAGCAACTCGAACCTTTGAAACATCTGCCTTACCAACAGGCTCCACGTGGGAAAACTACGAAATTCGGGTTGTAACCAAGCACGCCGGTGGGGAACAGACTGTCTCGAAGGTTATTGATCTTGCCGCCGGAGATGATGTCGAACTGTCTTTCGAGACAGCTGATGTTCTCGCTGATGCAAGCATCATCGAAAAGACTGCATCAATTCAGTAGGGAATCGAAGCAAGACGTCCAATCCAAAAATGTTCGTACTAATCCCCCATGGCTGAATTAAGCCGTGGGGGATTTTTTTGGGCTTGTCAAAGCATCTCGTTTATCGACCATACAGGGATTATTTCTTGTCAGGCTTATTGAAAAGCCGATGGATTCTATTATTGCGTCATCCTGAAAAAAGCCCTAAGGCAACTATGTCCAAAGAACAGCAATCCTCAAAGATTCAAACCATCCGGCGACGGTGGCCGCTCGCTGTTCGACTTTTTGCGTCTGTTGTCATCCTGTTATACCTTTTGGCAGTAGCCTTACCGCCGCTCGCAGGCCCACCACCAGCGAGTGAGCTTGCAAACGTGATTCTCCAGCCGTTCCGGCCACTTGTAGGCGTGTTTAGCTTAAGCCATGGATATCGTTTCTTTGCGCCAAACCCAGGCCCAGGCCATTCCATTCGATGGACTATAACGACTGCGGGGGGCAGCACTCTGAAAGGCGTCATACCAGACGCAGAAACAGACTGGCCACGACTCCTGTACCACCGCCGATTCATGATTCCAGAAAAAATTGCCGCACTGGTTCCACCGCTGCTTGCACCGGCAGAAATCCGCCGTGAAGCAACTCGTGACTGGCAACCTTTTGCTGAGGATATCGCAACTCACTTGCTCACAAAACACAGTGGCCAGGAGGTCACCCTCGAACTTATTGAGCATTACTTGCCAGATACGTTCGAACTAAAGGAGGGCAGGGCAGGGGATGATCTGAAAACTCCACTGGGCAGCTATGCGTGGCGAAAGAAGGCGTCTCAATGACACACGATGATGGTGAAAAAATTTCTGGCCGAGAAAGCCTGAACTGGTTCGCCGCCTGGTGGACGGCTTGGACAACATTTTGGTTTACGCCATCAAACCCCTTCCTTTTGTGTGTACTACGGATTCTCGTTGGCTCACTCCTGGCATGGTCAAATTTTGTCTGGCTGCTTGATCAAGAAG
>CAJQGO010000233.1 GCA_905477565.1 uncultured Planctomycetota bacterium | reverse complement strand
CAACAACAGCCTGTGTGGCTATCCCAGCATGATCCGTGCCAGGCATCCAAAGTGTAACAAACCCCTGCATACGCTTTGTGCGTACAAGAATGTCTTGAAGCGTATTGTTCAGCGCATGTCCGAGGTGGAGAGCCCCTGTTACATTCGGCGGAGGAATGACCACGGAAAAAACTTCGCCTTGTTGGTCCGGGTCGGCGTGCCAGTACCGTTTGGAATCCCAAAGTTCCTGGCAGCGAGCCTGCGCAGCTGCATGATCATAATGTTTCGGTAATTCGTGCATAAAAGTTTTCGAAAACGAGAATCAAGGAGGCAGGTTGGCGGGACTTAACTGATGTTCAAGTCATTTGCGTGGCTATTCACATCGATTAAACAGATACGGCGTAACTCCGGCTAGAGTCACGCCGTATCCGTCGGTGTTCAGAGGAACTTATGCTGGGATAGCTCCGTGTGAAGCGTTAATATTCACTTGCTGCCGGGGTGTCTTCTGGCCCAGTTCCATCAGGGGCTTCCTTGCCTGATGCACTATCGTGGCCCTCTTCAGTTCCATCAAGGTTGATCACCTTATAGCCGCCAATGGCACGGTAGTAGATAAGCAGGCCAAGAAACCCGATGGCCATCGCAGCAGGGATATAACTAGTCAACTTCAGTGCTTGCCGTCCGCCGTATAAATAGGAATCTTGGACCGCCTTGAAATCAGTCGACGCATTCTTCACGAGTGTTTTCTTTTCGGCTGCCGGGATCAGTGCCGCGTTTGTAATAGCGTCTGTCGACTTCGGCTTGCCGCCAACAAGTTCTGTGCCGTTGGCAGCATTTAATTTGGCAGCGTCGAGTGCACGATATTCATAACCCCAAGACTTGGTAACCTCTGGTGAAGCATATCGACTGAAGGTGTCAGGAGCAGTTTTCTCAAGACGTTGACTCATCTCAACACCCTGTTGGGTGCCAATCCGAGGCCCCGCAATCTGTCCCACACAAATCATCCCGGCTGCTCCAAGTGCACCCATTGCGACTGATCCACTCTGTGGATAACGCTCACCCGCAACGCCAAGCATGGTTGGCCAGAGAAATGCCTTTCCAAACGAATAAAAGGTTGCTGCAACAAAGATCATAAATACGCTCTGGATCGGGGAACCTAGCCAGAGCAGACCGAGGCACGCAATTATGCTACTGCCAAATAGCAGCCCAATTGGGTTAACCTTGTGAACGATTGGCCCTGCAAAGAACCGCAATATAAACATCAAGAGCGACGTATAGACAAGAATCAGTATTGAGTTTGGCAGCAGATTTTCCATGAGCTTGGTCATCCATGAATCGACACCTAGCTCCATGTACCCGACAAGACCGTGGAGAACGATCAGCACAAGAAATGGAATAGAGATGAAACAGGAGAAAACTGTGGCAAAATTCCCGGAGGATTCGCCGACCGTTTCAGGAAACTTCTCCGGTAGAACCATGATCCCGTACCCAACTACCACGATAGAAAAACTAGCAAGAGCCCACTGCCACGGCAATTGGACGAACCATGCGTTTTCTCCAATAAAACCGGCGGCAAACAAGCCTCCGATAATCATGCCAGCAGGCCACCCCGCGTGAAGGATATTGAGGTAATGGGTTTTGTTGTCTGGATACAACTGGGCAATGAGTGGGTTAATGACTGCTTCATAGAGCCCTTGGCAGATAGAAAAAATAAACGCACTCCAAAACAGCACGTTGAAAACCCGTGCTGTAGCGTCTTCAGGATTTGTTTCTCTCCACGAATCGAACAGAGGATTGGCGAGAAAGAGCATGCCAGCACTCAAGAGATGGAAGACGCAGGCTATGAGTAATAATTTTTTGTATCCAAATTTTTCAACGAGAATTCCGCCGAAAAAAATCATTAAACCAAAGCCGAGGAAACCTGCCCCAAGGATTGCGCCGAATTCGGCACCACCGATATTGAATTCTCTTTCCCAGTCACCGCCAGCAGCAGTTCGCGTGGCAAAACCAATGCCAGACGCAACAAGTGTCAGAAAACTTGCCAGCATCAATTTTCCACGAGCAAAATTCATCATAAGTCTCCGAGGGTACGAAAGGATTGCGTTTGGTAGTGGCAGTCTGGAAGCTAGCTACAGGCACATATGAAAAAAGACACAAAAGGCTGCCGACCCCACGCAAAAGAATAGAGCCGACGATGCCAATTCCTCAAGGGCAGAGTGTCTGAGCCTATATACAGTGTTGCCTGGCAATGAATCAGGTCTGCTCTGTCTGCCTTGCAGAAGTCTCTGACAGCTTGTTTTTTGTCAGTTGTGTTGCGAGGCGAACCGCCTGGAAGAGGCTTCCAGCATCCGCTGTGCCCTTCCACGCTATGTCAAATGCAGTGCCATGATCGACACTGGTACGGATGGCTGAAAGACCAAGTGTGATATTTACAGCACGGTCAAATGCAATCATTTTGACTGGGATATGCCCCTGATCATGATACATACACACCATCGCATCAAAGCGGTCTCGGGACTGTGGTGTGAAGGCAGTATCCGCAGGCACCGGGCCGGTCACATCGAGACCGTGCTCTCTCGCTCGCGCAATCGCTGGCGAGATAATTATCTCTTCCTCGGAATCTCCAAAGAGTCCATGCTCACCGGCGTGTGGATTCAGACCACAGACAAGGATCCGTGGAACGGAGCCACGGATAGTACGCAAGGCGGTATTTGTGAGTCGTAGGACAGCGGTAATACGTTCGGTTGTCAGATGGAGAGGAACCTCGTTATAGCCGATATGTGTTGTCACAAAACTGCATGCAATGTCGGCTGCATATTGCATCATGCAGGTTTCCGATTCTGCAAAGTGCTCAGCGAAGAGTTCCGTATGCCCCGGGTACGAATACCCTGCTAGTGCCAGTGCCTCCTTACTGACTGGACATGTGACGATCCCGTCGACTGTATTTCCTTTTACGTGGGCGATAGCCTGCAGGACATATTGAAGCGAAGCCTCACCACATTCGGGTTGTACGCGACCTGGAATAATTTTCGTTAAATCACCCGTTTCGCAATGAAAAATAGCCGGTTTATTGACTGCTTCAGTGGATGAGACAACGGGACATACGATTGGGACCCCAATACGTTCGCTTACTTGACTCAATATGTCGACATTACCGAAGACGAGAGGAATGCACTCATTGCTGTCCCCCTGAGAAATCCTGTCGAGAAGTCGTATGCATAACTCAGGACCGATACCCGCCGGATCGCCCATAGTAATGGCGAGAAGGGGCGTGTCACGATTTCGTGTTGTCACGATTGCACCGAGCTGCTCTGTAGAGCATTGGTGGATGGCGGTTCGGCTCCAGCTGCGAGATAGAAGTGAAACGAGTCGGCAAGGGCGAGCCAGCTTGCTTCAATGACATTTTCACTGACGCCGACAGTTCCCCATACTCGTTCGCCATCAGTACTTTCAATAGATACTCGCACACGCGCTGCTGTTCCTTCCTGTGCGTTGATCACCCGCACCTTGTAATCAAGCAGGTGCATGCGGCTGAGGTGTGGAAAAATTGACGTGAGCGCCTTTCGCAAGGCAGCATCAAGTGCATTCACCGGGCCGTCGCCTTCAGCTACCTCAT
>CAJQGO010000232.1 GCA_905477565.1 uncultured Planctomycetota bacterium | reverse complement strand
GCGTGACCTTTTCTGAACCACGCTCCCCATACATTCCTTACAAGCATGGAGTCACACCTTACTTAAAAGAAGTTGAGCAAACTTTGCAAGAAACAGGAAAAGGGCCACTGTTTCTTCAGGATCATGGGAGCCCAGTAAAGTTTCGGAACATCTGGATTAAACGTCTTGATTAAATATCGATTACCGAAGATCGTCTGGAGTTATTCCGGCGGTTTTTTCTTTTCGAAAACCATACATTGTTGGCTCGAAATTCCCAACAATATCCACATCTAAATCTCCAGAAATTTTATCTTCAAGGCCAACTGCCCAGTAGCAGGCATTTATGATCATTCGACGGACACCCTCTGAAACCAGGTCTGTTGAAGCGCCCATTGTCGTTGTGAAAACTTTGCCACGAGTCCCTCCCTCAATAGCGTACGTCTTGACCCACGCTACTGGCATCATTGGATCATTTTTGGCAATTTTCTTCTTTCCATTTTTCTGCATGCCTTGTACGGGATCCGAATCGGGACCCATATTTTCAAGTACCTGACCAAGCACAAGCGGCGTACTGTCTGCTGGTAGTGGCAAACGAACACCGTAGACATCCGTTGGACCCCAGATGTCACCATTCTCGATACCGCGGAGTATCGGGTGTCCCTTTGCTTCAGAAGCAATGATACCCCGCGTACTTTCATGCTTATGATGTCCATGATGGCTGATCCATGTTTCCCCCAGGACAGTCCGACCAAACCCTTGAGTCCAGCCCTGCCTGTCACCGTCATAATTAAAACTGTAATGAGCATAGGGGCTGTCTTTTGGCACCTTAAAGGCATGTGTTGCAGTCCGCATGCCAATGACTGGCCGGCCACTTCGCAAATAGTCATCAATTTCTTTCATCTGCCCGTCAGGAAGATTTCGAAAGCGTGTCGCAATAACCATTAAGTCTGCGTTCCCAAGAGCTTTGAGCCCAGGGATATTCCCCTGTTCATTGGGAGCAATTTCGCCCGACTCTTCATCGATTGCATACAGGACGACGCAATCAAAACCATGCCGTGTTGAGAGAATTTTTCCTAACTGAGAAAGCGCCTCCTCACTTCGGTATTCCTCATCACCACTTATCAACACCACAGTTTTCCCATGCCCTGCACCGTCACGACCAGAGTAAGTATTCCACAAATCATCTCCTCGAACAGCAGAGGAAACGAAAACAAAGACAACGACGAAACAAAAACGGACGACTGACATAGACTTGCAGATGGCCATTGCGGAAGCTCCCCGTACGGTAACAAGAATAGAACGAACGGAATCTAAAGAATATATTGCAAGAAAGCAATCAATACCGTATTGCAAGGCCAGCATCTGAGAAAAAATTGGCAGCGGCCGGAGTTATTCCCCACCCTACACGCAGTCCAATTTCAAGATTCTTATGAATCACAAGGTGTGTACCTGGGCTAAAAAATGAGCGGTTTACATCATTGCTGAGGCCTTGGGTAAATGTTCCAAAATACTCTGCATGCACTTCCAATCGATTCGTCAAAGGGATACGTGCAACAACTGATGGGGCCCATCGATTGAACCATTCTTCGGCATCTTCTGCATACGCATAACGCATAGCCGTATCAATTCGCCATTTTTTTGGCAACTGCCAACCACAAACTATCGTGGCGACTGGCTCTGTCCCAAATTCTTCTCCGTACATCGGGGTGGTTGCTTCCATGATGAAACAACTTTGTGGAATGAGGCCATTCTGATCTGATGTAGCCAATTTGAAACCGTAAAGAAAGTTTGATTCGTAAAGCGCACCACCACCATCCGGTAATTCACCCGCCTCAACGCTTGTCACGACATTACCCTGTGATCCAACGGAATAATTGACGCCGAGCCGCCACTCAAAAATATCATTGGCACCAATGCGACAAATATACTCAGGATAGTTATTCGTTGGATTCCCATCACGATTCTGAATATACACATGTGACATCTCATTGAGAGCAAACCCGGGACGAATCGTGAACGTTGAGGGGGTAAACGCATCACGATCAGTATTCAACTCGCGAGGCTGCGGAGACGCAGCATCTCCAATACGAAAGAAAAGTATTGTCAACAAAAGGATACACAGATGGAACGAAAACCTAAGTACTCTCACCAAAAGCTATCCGATAATATGGTCAGCCAAAAAGTTATTTACGAACCCATGCTCTCTATAAAGAATCGTCAACTATTGGCGAGATTCACCTCTCTTTCATAAATACTTCTCCTATTTGCCTGCAACCGCCTGTCTTACCACCTGGCTGCTCAGGGAATTTAGCCAACTATTTACCGATATTTCCAACAAAATAATTCGCCAGGGCTACCTCCGCGTAGTCCATAACTACCCCCCGGAAATGAACGGACCTCGTGCCCAAAGGGGTCAGCCTTCCACCAAACCGTCCTGAAGAACACGGCCGAAACTCCGCACGGCAAGTTCGCAGGCTTGTCCCGGACATGCTATCGCGAGGTGAATTCCTTCACTGAGATCGATAAGGGCGGTGCCGATTCCACTGCCTGTAAAAAAGTTTTGCTGCTGAAAAACAACAGGTGCCAGCCGGCATGAAGAAACAACTGAATCAACACTCATTCTGAATTCCGGAAGATTAGATGGCAGCTGACACATGCGGAGTTTGTCACCTATACCGGTACCAATCGCCTTGAGAACCGCCTCCTTTGCAACCCAGCAATCAAGTATCTCCTCCGGACTCACTCCATCAGACGCTCTGACTCGCTGCTTCAATTCAACCTCTGAGAGAATCGTGGGGGCCATCAGACGAGCCCATTTTTGGTCGTGAGTTGCTTTTCGTTTTTCCACATCAACGCCAATCGTACACTGACGTGAAAGAGCGACAACTGCTTCATCCATTGAATGGGCAACATTGAATTGGATACTATCCTGATGAGAACCACTGAGATACGGCTTCCCAAAGTGGCCTGTTTTAAGCGAGACTTCCTCTGGTGGAACTCCTGTCAAACGACCAAGCAAAACCCTAAGACGGCCTCTGCTTACAACAGCTCTTCGTCTGACCTCAGGCACTCGCCGCAACGACCGCTCTTTCTCATCGTCCGAAAGCAAATTCACCAGATAGGCGTACTCATTGTCGGCAACGTGCAGTGACAAACAAGCAATCGTCACGTGAGGATTGTTCGAACAATCCTCCGATGGTAACGATGGGGAACTGGATGAACTTTCTTTGGCCATCTTTTCCTACCTGTCGCGAGAATTATTTGGCCAAAACAACAAGATACTGAACTGATCGGCACAAACAGCTGGACTTAAACGCGCAGGATTATTGGCTTGTTCTACTACGAAA
>CAJQGO010000231.1 GCA_905477565.1 uncultured Planctomycetota bacterium | reverse complement strand
CATCACTCCCAACGGAAATGCTAACAATCAACACGAATAAGCAGGTCACCACATACTTTTTCATATTTCAATTATAGACAATTCACCGCACCAAGACAGGGACGATCATTTTCTACTCGGAGCCGGCTAAAACGAAGATTCCGGGGGCTTTCCACCAATCTCCACGCGGCTCTTCACGTTGCCTCATCACAAAACAAAGCGGTTCGGCTGCATGGCATCAAGTTGGCTACTCAGATGCATCAAAGTCGTTGTCCAAAAAAACCGATCGCACAAATAATCAGCCAATCCTTTAATCTCGGAAGAAGGCTTCGTGGATGATTTGTTATTTATGCCAAAGAACAACACGTGCATTTCTGATTAAGCACCGTTTCGGCATGATTTTTTCGGCTTGGGAAGAAAATGTACACCATGAAATAAATGATGACACCAGTCACTGATACATACAACCAGATTGGCAACGTGACTTTCCCCAGTTGCCGATGACGATGCCATCTGCCACGAAACGCAAGAACGAACATGGCAACTGCCAGCACTGGAACCGCAACTGCCAAAATAATATGAGACACTAAAATGCAGAGGTATACGACTCGTATCAGGCCCTGCCCGCCAAACGAAACATGACCAACCAGATAATGGTAGGCCAGATATGAGATGAGAAAAACTGTCGAAACCGAAAAAGCTGCGATCATGACCGCGCGATGAGCTTTCCAGTTGCCACGTGCGATAAGGACCCATCCCACAACAAGAAGCACAGCGGCAATACCATTGAGAATCGCATTAAATGTCGCAAGCCACTCATATCCCATTAATTCGATCCCTCGGCCTTGGCAGTCGCCTCATCTTCTGCAAGAACATCACGAATAAGTTTTTTCAGCCGTTCCACTCTGTCTTCCTGCAACAGATGGTAACTGCCGCGGAGTCGCCCCTCGCGATCAAACACAGCACCTCGCTCAGAATGCACGCCAATTTCTACTGGCAGCAGGAATGTCTTGGTGCCCACCCGTTTAATAACGTCCATATCACCGGTTAAGAATTTCCATCGCTGAGGATCTGCCTCAAAACGGTCGGCGTAGTGCTCCAGCGCGGCAGGAGTATCATTCTCGGGATCACAAGTCAGACTTACAGCTACAAAATTTGGATCGTCTATCTCACGAAGAATATCGGCGATTGCTTGGTTTTCACGAAAGCATGGGCCCGGACAATTGGCAAAAAAAACACTGCCCATCCACACTTTGCCCTTAAGGCTTGCTGAATCAAATTGATTCCCTTCCTGGTCCGTCAATTCAAATCTCTCTGCAGGTTGGCCCAGAGGGAATGTAGGCACATCAGAGGATTTCTCACCTTTGTTCACGCTGACAGACTTCGAACGGGCCTGCATCTTGTCTAAATCACCTGCATCGCCACAGCCAATGAAACTGGCGGCCAGTAGTGTCAGGAAAGCGGCCACTCGCTTTCCACTTTGTAAATTATTCGTGCTCATGCTTCTCAACTTCATCTGATGAATCAGCGGATGCAGCTTTTTCTAAAAGCAAAACATCAGACCCACGGGCCATATGGAGGGCACGTTCCTGAGCAACCATACGGTTCCGCAGGCCAATGTCTGGTATCAACATAATAGTAAGGAAAATGGCCATCATGGCCGCAGGAATGGTGAGCACGTACTTCCAGTTGGCCTCCCATAGGACGTGCATAAAAAAGAGCACCACGAGTAATGCCTTTGTACACGAAACTGCCATCATAAAGGCCCAGCCGACCTGTGGCTCATCCCTCCATGGCCAATAGGACGAGTAGGTCAGGAACGACATCGTTGTCAAAAAGCATAGTGCGACGAATACAGCCATGTACTGCATAATTCCGCCATGATGCTCATGTGCTTGCTCGTCCTCTGCGACACTTTCAATCTCTTCAGGCAACTTGCCTGGTGAAGTAATTGGCCCGTGCGCTGCGTTCGAACTCTTGTGGGGCTCTGAATTGCTCATAACTGCCTTCTAACAATGCGATCAGAAATGTTCTCAACAAATATCTTTAAAACAAATACAAAAGTGGAAAAAGAAATATCCAAACAAGATCTACAAAATGCCAATAGAGACCAGCATTTTCAATCATACCAGCGGCTTTAGGGCCCAGTTCATAAAGAAGTAAAATACTAAATACAATCAACCCAACAATGACATGAATCGCATGAAAGCCAGTCAGAAAGAAATAGGTACTCGCCCACATATTCCCTCCGGGTATGACTGCCGGTAATTGAAGCCATGCAAATGTGTCATTGAGTCCACCGCCATGGTCATGGCTGTCGGCCCCTTCTCCCGGAAGTGGCATGATCTGATCTGCAACAACTGCAAGATCGAACGCCTGCTGGTCGGGGTTATTGACCATGTCTCGAACTTGCTTCAGGCGGCGGCGCCCCGTGATCTCAGCATCTGAAAGTTCGTTTTCAGGACGCCCATCAAGCTCCTTCAGTTTTGCAAGAATTGCCGGATCACTCAGTCTTGCTCGCACGGCTGACCCATAATAGAGATCAGGACGCTCATAAATTCTTCCACGTGGAGCCCAGGGATAAATACCATGGTCAAATTTGGAAGAATATTCATATGCTTTTACGCCAAGAAAAAGAGATCCCAGTATGAGCGTAATGAGCATCCACGCTTTTGCGAGAGACCGCTTATTTGCTCGGGCTGCCTCAAGTGCAAGCACAACGGTGACGCTCGAGCAGATGAGTACAAACGTATTGAATGCACCAATTGGCTCACTCAGGTGGACATGATGGGGCTTGGGCCACACGGCGGCACCAAAGCGAAGGACGACGTAGCTGCCGAGCAAGGCTGCAAAAAACATGATTTCTGTCGACAGAAACAGCCACATGATAAGTTTGCCACGAGAGAGCGGCAAACCAGGTTGATATTGGAGGACTGGACCATGGTGTCCGTGACTTTCATGGCCAATGGCAGCTGAAGCATTCATAAAACGTGTCGAATATCTCGAGTCGTGTGGTAATTCAAAAACAAAAAAGAACTAGAGGTACGAACCTGTCAAAATCTTTGGGGCACTAAAGGCTACTGCAGACGTCATAAGAATCAAAAGCACACCCAGCGAAGTAAAGAGCAGAATACGGGCGGACCGATCATCTCGTCGGAAAGCAAAGTTTACGGAAACAAGCACATAGACGGTAGATGCAAGTGCCGCAGTGAGAAACATCCGGATACTGCCGCTTGGTATTGCCATTGCCAAACTTACCGGAATCATGGCGAGAGCTGCTGCTAACGACTGACCCGCTGCCCGTAAACCGCTTGGGTCAGTAACAGTGAGCATTTTAAGATTCGCCAGGCCGTACTGCTTGCGATAGAGCCAGGCAATGGCCATGAAATGAGGAAACTGCCACAGATAGAGCACCGTGCCAAGGGCTGCTACAGCGAGCGATGCAGCAATGTCACCAGCCAGTAGTTGCTGCGGGCCATCTACAGCAAGCCAGCCAATCGCAATCGGTAAGGCACCTGCAACAGCGCCAACTGCTGTATTGAGTGGCGTAATTTTTTTCAGTGGCGTATACACCCCAACGTAAAGAATCCACGTAAGCATTGCTGCGAAAGCGGCCTGCAGGTTTCCTGCCAACCACACGCATCCAGAGCCTCCAATGAAACCCACTGCAACGAGAACCCAGGCAGAGCGATTCGACAGTCGTCCAGCAGCAAGAGGCCGTAACGCCGTACGAGCCATCAGCCTGTCTGTATCTCTTTCAAGAATTTGATTTGCGACACTAGAGCTCGCTGCGACAACTGCTGTGCCGAACAAAACGCCGACAACAGAGAACCAATTCAGTTCACGAGAACCTGATGTGAGCCACATTGCCGCAAATACGGTCACAAGCACCATCATTGCGATGCGCGGTCTCACGAGTTGAGAAGCATCCGCGAGTATAGAGCGTCTTATCGAATCATGAGGGAGAGTCCCTGCGTCAGCAATGACAGATGATGAGGGAGAGGCGAGATGTTGGGCAACTAACTGCGTCACGCTAATGCCCTCCGTCGAGAAACTAGTTTAACACCTGCTGCCTCAGGCAGCCCACCACTCGCAATACAGTAAACAACGCTTACGCCAAGTATCATCATTCCAACAAGAACATGACCTGTCACAACGAGCGAAGACAGACTACTCCTCGCAACAACTACCGCAGCCATCTCGGGAACCCTGCTAGCAACAGAGTCCGGCAACAACCCAAGCGGCAGTCCCCAGCTAACAATCCAGGCTCCAAACCCGAGAAGGACTTGGCTGCAAACGAAAAAAAGTATGGTCGATGACAAGACTCGACGACCGACATCCCGAGTACCACTGGTGCCCAAGAAGCCGAACGACTCGAACACAGCAGCCAGACTCAATACTGCGACTGTCGCAGCGCCAACGAGATGAAACAGAACGAGCCAACGAAACGTGCTCGGCCCCACTGTGGGATCTAAATGACGCAACTGTGCTCCGGCTACAAGTTGAGTGTAAGAGGCAAACAGAAGACCACTAGCGATCCATCCACCGAGGGGGATCCCTGAACCCACTGTTTCCGACCTTGCTTGGGTATTCTGAAATCGTCGTGATGTCAGCGTAGCAACAGCCACGGCAACTGAAAAAAACAGTGGTCCCGTGCACGCATGAACTTTGGCAACAGTTTTGTCGTCGAGTAAGACACGAAGCCCCCCAAGAACGCCTTGCAGCACGACAAGAAAGACTGCGGCTACAACCAACCCACGAACCATAGCCGACTGATTCGTCTTCCAAACGGCACCTGCCAGAATGAGCGATAAGACACCAACAGAAGCACCAAGAAGCCTGTGGCCATGCTCCAGGAACAGGTCCCATGGACCAAAAAACCATTCAGCAAAGGGAAAGAGGAACATGTTATGTCCGTACGTTCCAGGCCAGTCTGGAACAGCCATGGCTGCCTCGTATGTGGTAACAAGCGCACCAAAGGTGAGCAGCACGCCCGTTACAGCGACAAGGCAGCATGCAATCCAATGAGCCGCGTTCGGGCTCTTCACTGCACTGTATGGCGGGCTTTTTTTATCTGGCATGATAGTAACTGGACAGAGAACAACCTCTTAGTGGGCCGCGGCCGCGGCCGCGGTGGCAGCTGCATTCGGAGGATCCGTCTGCATGAGGTGATCAGTTTCAACGCCGGGCACTGAATACTCATACGGACCACGGTGGACAATTGGCTGGAAATCGAAATTGCCATGCCCGGGAGGGCTTGGCGCTGTCCATTCAAGAGTATTTGAGTTCCAGGGATTCCGGCCAGCTACTGGCCCATAGAACATGCTCCAAAAGAAATTGACTGCAAAGATAATCTGGCTCGCTACCATGCCGATAGCACAATACGTCATGAAAGCGTTCAGTGGCTGCAGGTGATGGAACGTTTCGTAATGGTACGCGTCCGCAAGCCTTCGGGGAAAACCAACTGCCCCCAAAATATGCATCGTAAAGAAGGTGCCATTCAAGAAAATAAACGTGAGGAAGAAATGCACCTTGCCCCAGAATTCGTTCATTGTTCTCCCGAACATCTTGGGAAACCAGAAATAAATAGCCGCCCAAACACCCATTGCCGTTCCGGCAAAGAGGACATAGTGGAAATGAGCCACTATGAAATAGGTGTCATGGATGAAAATATCAACGGGAGTGGCAGCCATGAAAATCCCAGAAAGCCCACCGATGATAAACATGGAAACAAACGACAGGGCAAACAGCATCGATGTCGTAAACTGAATACGGCCACCCCAAATTGTTCCGAGCCAATTGAATGTCTTCACAGCGCTCGGTAAAGCGATCATCATCGTGGAGACCATAAAGGTGACCCCGAGAGCTGGATTCATACCTGACATGAACATGTGGTGTCCCCACACAATGAAACCCAAACCAGCAATCCCCGCAACGGAGTAGACCATCGGTCGGTACCCGAACAACGGTTTTCGCGCGAAGCACGTCAAGATGTCCGAGACCATGCCCATTGCCGGCAAGATCATGATGTAGACGGCAGGGTGGCTATAGAACCAAAACAGATGCTGCCACAACAGTGGCTGCCCTCCACCAGCTGTCGCGATAGCATTGTTCACGATGTTGCCCTCGGGAGTGAAAAATCCTGTCCCGAGAGATCTGTCAGCCAACTGCATGAAACCAGCTGCGGTGAGCACCGGGAGTGCAAAGGCCTGCAGGACGGCTGTAATAAACATGGCCCAAATCGTCATAGGTAACCGGAACATCGTCATGCCCGGTGCCCGCATCAGGATTATTGTTGTCATGTAATTTACGCTTCCAAGCATGGACGACACTCCAACAAACGTAAGACCAATAAGCCAAAGCGTTTGCCCCCACCCAGCACCAGGAGATGAATTCACATTAGTTGCAAGAGTTGGATAACTTGTCCAACCACTCGAAGCGGCTCCACCTTCAACAAAGAAACTTGCACCAAACGCAATAAATGCGGGCCACATAAACCAGTAGCTCAACATGTTGAGGGTCGGAAACGCCATGTCATCCGCACCAATCATCAGCGGAATGAGAAAGTTACCGAAAGCACCTGCAAGAATTGGGATGATTACAAGGAATATCATGACCGTCGCATGCATCGTAAAAAGCATTGTGTAGAACTCTGGCGCCATTTGCCCGCCCTGCTGAGCAAAAAGCTTCCCAACAACGGGCACGTCTGACCAAGGCCAAGCAACTTGCCAACGCACAGCCAGAGCCAGCAACCCCCCAATCAGAAACCAAAGAAGCGTTGAAAAAAGGAATTGGAGACCAATAACTTTGTGATCTTTCGAAAAAACATATGTCGAAAGAAACGTTGATAACTTTCGCGCCGAAGACGGCTGGACATGCACATGAGTCTCTTGCTTCTCTGGTGCATCCTGAACGCTTGTTACTTTCGTTTCTACAGTACTCACGGCTAACCTCATTGGTGAAGCGGTTGTCTAGAAATGTTCGTTTACTTGATCAAATCTTCAGTGTTCATTCAGAATCAAGTCTCAGTGCTACTCGCCTGGGTAGCTTCTTGCTCTTGATACTTAACTTCAAGCCACTGCTCAAATGACTCGCGTGACTCAAACGTCACCCTGCCCTTCATCTTGTAGTGCCCCCAGCCACAAAGTTCAGCACAGACAATGTCAAACACACCTTCTTCCCGAGCTTTAAACCAAACTGGGATCTTCATGCCGGGGACTGCATCCTGCTTAATTCTGACGTTAGGCAGAAAGAAACTATGGAGCACATCCATGCTTTTCAACTGAATCAGGATATCCTCGTCAATGGGTAGATGCAGATCATTAACAAGGTGGAGGTCGTCAGGAGTGCCCAGCACACCGTCGCGTCCGGGATAGCGTAGCCTCCACTCAAACTGACGCCCAATGACTTCAACGGTTGGAGCCATGTTGGGCCTTCGCATCTTGACGTCCGCCCATGTGTTCATCTGATAGATTGCAAGAAACAGCAAAACTCCCGCCGGAACAATGGTCCACACGACTTCTAGAACGTGGCTACCGTGCCGATATTTAACTTCAGCTTTTTTATTGTTCGCGTCGTATTTCCATATAAACCAAAAAAGAGCGACTTCCGTTACAACAAACACAACACCGGTGAGCCAGAGAATGAAGTAGAACAATCCATCTACGGCCGCCCCATGCTCTGACACGTCTTTTGGAAGCCAGATGTCATACGCCGGCGCAACCGCAAAAGTGACTACTCCCAAAATTGGAACAGCCAGAAAGAGCAGACCCCAAAAAAGTCCTGCTAAACGCTTCATCCCATTGTCTCCAAAAATAACTTCTGTTTTTTAATTTGCTTCTTGAACTTACATGCGATCCCGGGCAACCATCGGTCGATCCACTCCGAGCGTTCCGTTGAAGTCATACGGGAGCGACTTGATGTAGTTGACGATGTGCCAGATATCCTCTGGTGGCACGGTGCCTTTGGCGGCAGGCATTGGGGCCCCATTGATTCCTGCATGAATCCTGTAATACAGATCAAGGGGGCGCATTCCGCCGCGATACACCCCCTGCCGGAGGTTTCTTGGACGAATCATACGGGGACGCAACGCATTTCCATCGAGAACAGTCTCAAATCGATCGAGCCACGCCAGTTCCGTTCGATGCTCGTCTCGCTCTTCGGCTGACATATCCCAGGTCGACGCCTTTTCGGCCTGCTTTACACCACCATCTACTGTTTTTTGCGCCTGCAGGACAACCTTATTCCAGTCGTCATAATCATTGGCTTGGCCATCACCAAGACCACTGACCCCGTGGCACTTCACACAATTTGCTTTGTTGCCATAGAACAATTCTTTGCCTTTTGCGATCGATGCAACCATATCAAGGTCTGCCGGCATATCAGGTACGTCGATAATTGCATCATCGGCAGCAGCCCACATTTCCGTGACCGGATCAATGATTTCCTCAAACAAGAACTCGCGTGACTGGGGCAAGACACCCTCGTCTTCGTCATCAAGTTCAAAGTATGCCCGCATTAGTGACAACTCAACTTGACCTCGGACGCTGAGATATTTCACATACTCAGCAAGTGCATCAATTTTCGCATCACTCAAAAGCGCAAAGGATGGCATTGAACTGCCAGCCAGGCCATTCCGTAGAACCATCACCAGATCAGAATGGGTTGGCTTATCTGCCCGCTCCGTGCTCTTAAATTTGAAGATGCCCGGGCGATAGTCTCGTGGATATGGATTCAGGAAAGCTGCAGTTGGGCCCATTCCGTCACCGGTGACACCGTGACAGTGGGCACAATGTTCTCTGTACAACCCATTCTTTCGCCCAACGATATCGCTCCGAACTGGACCAGCGGCAAGCTTTAGTTTTGCGACATCGAGATTAATCTCAGGGGGTACCCGTGGTTCATCCGGTGTTCCAAAAAGTGCCGCAAGAATCGTAGCCACTTGTTGTTCTTGTGATGCGGTAAGTTGTTGCTTCGACGACTCGACAAGATTGAGACGAAACGTAGCAGCCGGAGTCTTGCCGCATCCTGTCGCCAATAAAGAGACGGAAACAACACACATTAGACCCAGAACGTTTGCAACCCTTGCTTTCTGTACTGGACTGAACGCACAACACCATGCAATCACGTTGTTCACAACGACTGACTCCATATTTAAACTAAACTTTCTCTTCTCTAGTTAAGAATAGACCCGCACTACGCTACTAGGAGCCGGCACCCTTCCAACGAGGGGAGCGGGCACGCTGAACGACTGAATCAACCACTAATTGCATCAGCTGGTATTTCAAGCGTCCCAAGATCACGCACTTCATTCTCTTTCAAAGTAATCTTAAACCGGCCCTTTGAATTCCACTTCAACTCAGGCTGATCAAGATCCAACGCACCACTACGGCCGGTCGCCCGTTCATGCCAAACCTGAAATTCAAGTGGTTCTCCAGCTGGAAGATCTGGTATCTCAAACGTTCCATCGCCAGAGGATACTGCGACATACCCGTCTTTCCGAAAAACCGCATAGGCTTTCATCCACGGGTGAATGTTGCAGGTCACAGAAACTGGCAAGCCAGTTTCCCGACTTGGCGTAAACACAGTTGAATCGCCGGAGGGGATAAGTTGATTGAAACTACTTCCCGAAATATTCGTGTTATGACCAATTGGATCACTATTTTTCACATCAACGGCCTGACCAACCCGAGCTGCAAAAACAGGTGTGAGAAACTCACAGTTTTTTTGATCCATAACTAGTTTTTCTGTCGCCGACTCGTTTTTCACGCGACTTGACTTCCGCAGAAAAACCACAACATTTGCAAGACCTTTGCTTGACTCATCAACGATGAGGCTTTGCTCGAAAAGCTGCATGCCGTCCTTGGAGCATACAGCAGTGTCTTTATCGACAACGAGGGCTTTCGGGGCACCAGGGTTTCCGGCGAAAATAAATTTGCCTTTCAGGGATGCCCACCCAGTACCCATGGCTTTGTCTTCAACTTTGCCTTCGGCACCAGTCTCTTTCTCAAGCGTTTCTCGCAAGTCGAGAGCAGCAACCATGTCAGGTGCAGGACCTACGACTCGTTTTTGCCCGCACCCAAGACAGAGTGTCGCTGCAAAAAACACAAACAGTATTTCGTAACAATGTCTCAGCATCTCAGTCGATTCTCGTTTTCTCCAAAAAAAGCAAATAAAACCACCTGTGGCCCATTATCAAATTAGTTAAACATCTTGGCATCTACAACGATGTCACCGAGGTCTGTTCCACCCTCTTCAACAGTGAAATCCATTCGGCCCCTTTTTGCAGAAGCCTTTTTTCCTCCGAGTGTAAACTCGTCAAGATATCCGCCCTTCTCGTGCCAGAGCTGAAATTCAAGTTCCTCACCCACCGGAAGATTCTCGATTTCAAAACTGCCATCTGCCCCGCTGACTGCGCCATATGGATTTGGGCGAATCACCAAATATGCCTTCATCCAAGGATGAATATTACATGTCACTGACGCTGGAATAGCTTCGTCACTACTGAACGTCACATCCGACGAACCATTGCTCGGAACAAGACTATTGCTTGGTGAGTTTTTCATTGTTGCGATATTGCTGTTATGACCGACTGAGTCAGAGTTTTTAATTGTCAACGTCTGTCCCGTCTGGACGAATCCCACGTGAGGCTGAAACCGGCAATCTTTATTATCTAGAACGACTGGATCTGCCTTCGACCCGTCCTCCAAATCCGGGTGCACCGTGACTCCCTTTGAGCGAACAAACAGGACAACGTTCGCGATTCCCTTATCATCCGAAACAACAAGTTCCTCGTTAACAAGTTTGTGCTTGCCACACACTTCAACGTCCTTATCGGCTGTAATTCCAACAGGAGTTGGCGGTGTGCCATCAAACACAAACCGACCTTTAAGACTCGCCCACTCAGCAGCCGGAGATTGACTCGTAAGTGCGAACACAAACAAGCAAACGAACAAACTGGTTGCAGGATTCAAATTCCGATTGACGCCCACAGAGTTCTTGCTACGAGCCATGCTGAAATCCTTTCAAAGGGGAGATTCTACTTGAGTTACGGTTCTATAGACCTTGGCACCACGAACTGGTAATTCCGGAGAGCGTGAATTCTTGGCATTGATCGATTCACCAGCACCGCTCACTACGGAAATGTCATTTGGCGACGGATCGTCCGCCTTTACCTGTTCGTCAGAAGCTTTGGAGGCGTCCGGGTTTCGCTCTGTGGATCCCTCACTGGCCTGCTCTTCAGCAGGAGGTGATGCTGCCTTAGGAAGATACGGCTCCAGAGAGAATTGCCGTTTCGTGAATTCGTCATAGTGCATGAGCAAGTCAGTCAGTGCGCCAAGTTGTTGCTCACTATCACCGACGTACAGGTCTTGGCTAACCGGTTTATCGTACGGGATATTCACAGGCATTCCCGTGTACGGAAGATACCTCTTGGGATTTGCTATCCAGCCATGGACGTAGTCCGGACGAAGACGCTCATGAACTCGCTCGAGTTGAGGAGCAAGAGCCTTCGGATTACCCGGCGGTGCGTAGTCACCAACCAGATGGCACTTCACGCAATAATTATTATTTGTAACTATTCGCATGGCACCATCAAGGTGCCCTGGGTGCTGCTGCTCAGCGATGTCAACTGAAGATTCATCGAGACGTGGGTCGTAAACATACGGATACTCAGCCCCGTCCACTACCGAAAAATAATCCACTAATGCAGCCGCCTGGCTCGACTGAAGATTAAACTTGGGCATCCTGAGGACCGCAGATGGCCGAATGGGATGTGGATTCAAGAAGAACTTGTGAAGCCACGGAGATTGAACCTTTTTACCTTCACCAACAAGTGGCGGAGGAAGCCAGCCCCACGCATCACTCGGTTTGACATTGGGATTGATTGCCTTCTCATCCTCAATCACAACTGGGAAGAGCAGTCTCGCGAGATCTCCACCTTTTGCCGGGTAGTGCTTCCCTGCCTTAATCGCGTCTTCGGGAATAAACACATTCGGCCCACCAACGAGCCTTGCCTCACCATCGACAAGAGCATCTTTCCAGAGCGCCACAGGTCGATGAAAAATGACATCTTCTTCATCTGGCTCGACAGGAATCCCATCCTCATCAACCAGTTGTGGGATTCCTGTTTCAGGATCAAGAATCGGCATGCCAACGATCGACGTGCGTCTTCGACCGGCAGTGTCGACCTCGAGCGAATCACGCACCTGATCCGGCGAGAAATGCCCTCTGAAGAACGGATAATCGTTGAAAGCAGGAGGTTCACCCATCGTCTCAGGCTCGTACGCAAGATCCCAACGGTCCATCTGGAGCGTATGACATCCGGAGCAGTTAAAACGTTCGGCTACCACAAGGCCATCAAGCCTTGCCTTCTCACGAGGTGTTGGGTTGTAGACAAATTCACTCGCTGGAGGATCAGCGACGAGACCGAGAACAAAAGTCATTACCTTTTCCCGCTGCTTTGCATCAAATGGGAACTGGGGCATTCGGTAACGCTCGTTATACGATTTGTTTTCAACTTTTTTGTAATCGTAGCTCCGCGGACGTCGCAACTTTTGCCAAAGAAAACCTTCTCGCTCATGCCCAAGCAACTTCTCTAAGAAATACCCCGTATCCGGGTCCAGACTTTCTGGAGAAATGTGATGATCTTCTGTACCAACTCCGTAGGCCAGTTCTGTTGCAAATACATCGTCTTCTACAACGCTCGATTCACTGACTCCGTGCGTTTTTTCACCATGAGCATCATGAACCGGTTCAACTTCAGCACCAGCATGGGTTGAATGCGAAGACATCATTCCCTTGTGGGGATCATCTAGACCGCCGTGTGAAAGATCATTCATCACGAATTGAACAACTTGCTCAAAAGCAATTCGTGAGGGGTCTTTCCTACCCCAATCGGCAAGAGCCGCACCGGCAGGCTTTGCATCTTCGAAACCTGGAATATCGTGGCATGAATAGCATGCAAGTTTCCCGATTGTCTTTTTGCCAACGTAATTGAGAAGTACCTCATCACGCTCGGCAGCAGCCAAGCCGACAAACACTTCTTCATCTCCGAGAATCCTCGTGCCCTCGGGGAGCCCATCACGGAGTACCGTGGAGGCCTTTTGAGACGGAAAACGGCTCTCGAGATACAGCATCGCAAGCTCTTCAAGCGCGGTTTTCTCATCACCTGACATTGTTGCCGCCGGGATGTCTTCTGGTTTCCACCCTTCTGTTGACTGCAAGAGGTACGCCACCGCATCCGCAGCAGGATCACTCACCGACCCGTCCTCGTGCGTCACTGGCTCAAGCAACACATTTGGCATGATTGTTCGTGGATGATAGGCAGCTGGATTACGGAGCCAGCTATAGAGCCACCGAACACCGTTTGGTTGACTCGCAACCTTTGCCCCAATTCGTGATAAATCCGGGCCGTGATTGCTTTCGGCGGCAGGAAAATCTGCATGCTGATGGCATGCAAGACATCCTCTGACCTCAACAACTTTCTTACCCCGAACAACATCTGCAGCCGCTGTGATGCCCTGATACGGTTCAATGTAATTAAATGGCTGACTGCTTGACGTAAGGTAGGCGATCATGGAACGTATTTCGAGAGGCTCATAACGCTCAGACTCCTCAAGACCCGCACCCTCGAGATGCTCCCACAGCCCAAAGAATCGTGGCATTTTCGTAGACGGCCGAAAGTCCTGAGGGTTTCTCAGCCAGGCGTACAACCACTCGAAGCCGACTTTCGAAGCTACATGCCGAAGACTTGGCCCGACCTTCGGAAACTTACCTGGCGTCTCGGGTGTCTTCAGCAGTGAGGCGAGGACGTGAGTCCGATCAGTCAACTTCGCGTCATCACCGAGTGCAGCATCTGCATCAATCGCTTCACGAAGACGCTGCCGAGCATCATTACCATCGGGACTCGAGATTACATCGGTCACCCAATCATTAAAGGTGTCATCCATTTCCTGTGCACCTGGATCAACAGCAACAGCTTGAGCCACCTCATGATAATTTGGCTCGAGCCGCAAGTCTGGGCCAACTCGCTGGTCTGGACCCGACCATCCTTTGATTTCATGACACCCATAACATCCATACTGACGAATCAAGTGGTAGCCGGCAACAACCTTAGGCGCTGGAGGCTCCGGAAATCGCTCACTTGGCTCAAGATCCACAACCTCATGATGACACTTCAAACAGCTTGATTCTTCGAACCTTTCCGGCAACATCGGGAAAATCCAGTGATGGTTATTAAACCAACCGTATTCATCATGCCAAACGTGAGACTGCTTCGGCGTGTTTGGTGTATGAGAAGACCACTTGAAACTTGTTGCACTACCCTGCCCTTGATGACAGATAGTACATCCAAACGTCTGCATTGAATGAGGACTAGAGTCGCTTACAAAGAGGTCAAGCCGCGGATGCGTTGCATACGGCTGAGGAACACCTCGCTGAACTTCTAAACGCAAAGGAGTGCCCCATGAAACATTTTCGAGTAACGCAGTAACTGCCAACTCGCGAACGGAGGTACGACCACCACCAACAGATGTAATTACATCTCCACTCTGAAGGCCTGCAATTGCAGCTGGAGATTCGGGCAAGACAACGCTAATCGTCGGGGAATCCTCACGGAATAATCCTTGGGTCGCAAGTGAAAAGCCGAAGGCGCTTTCCATCTGAAGCGATTCGCTTTCGGCTCCTTCGGACGCTGGCGGTTCATTTGGCGTCGGAAGAACTACTTCAACCATTGTTGCCTCTGGATAGGCCGGCTCTGACGGCGCCCCGGGTGCAGATTTATTCATACCTTGGTGGCACGTCGTGCACCTATCGAACCGAGCGACGTCTCGGAAATTATTGTTAAGTGTTAACTTTGGAAGCCAAATCTGGTCCACACGCAATGGGCCATTAAACGCATCAAGAACTGGCAGCTCAAGGACCGTCTTGCCGGCATTCGGCGCTCGATCACTCAGGGTTTTTTTGAGCAACGCCAACGTCTGCCGATGATCTGCGAGACTTTTCGCAGCAGCATCCTCAGGCGACGTGATCTTTCTCAATGTCTCAACAAGTTGTTTCCGGTGTGTATTGGCTGCCTGAAAAGCAAGTGTTGCCTCTGCAACTTCTTTTCTGTTTTCGTCGGCAAGAGCCAACAACTCCTTTTGCTTCGAATCATCCTTCTCTTCGGAAACAGCTAACTCGTAATCAGCTCGCCGCTTATCAAGATTTGCCTTCCGCAACTTTAAACTACCGGCAAGGTTGTCTTCACGAAACCTGGAACGATCAACGATGTCTTGAAAACGTTGCAGCAAGTCGCCCCGAATCTGAAATCGACTATCTGGATCCTTTGCTTCGCGCAAGCGGCTGACATCTTCTTTTGCAAACGCAGCGGCCTCCGCGTCCTCTTTGACGGTGCCTGCTTGATCAAGAAATTCCGTGACTAGGGCCGGGTCAAGATCTGCCCTTCGAACTTCGGCCAGAGAAGCCTCCAGTTCGATCGATTTTGCTTTAAACGCTAAAGAGTCCTCTGAATCAACTTGTGCCGACGCCGACCACGTTTCGAGGGCACGAAATGTTCTCTGATATTTTTTCCATGGGCGATTATGATCCGCGGCAAGCATAACTACAGTCGCAATTAACAACATCACCGCCAACACACAAAATGTGATATGGAGGACGTGCATGTTCCACCAAGTTTTTTCTGTAGCTGGCATCTATAGGCTCGCGGGGGTCGACTTACTTAATTAATCGCTTTTTGGTCTGAAAAGTCAAAAATTTAACGAGAACTCCGGAATACTGATTATGTACTTCAAATTGACTGTCCAGCGGAGAATCATTTTGAGTGGAAGAGTAAGCATCAACAGCATCAAATTCGACATTACCATGTATCTTATGAAGCCCATCTTCGCGTAAAAACCACGAAAGATTGTGACGGCCATCAAAGGCGGAAGAGCAACTAAGTAAACGCCCATAATGAGCAAACCGGGCGCCTCTCTCAAAAATATGAATCCAATTTGTGAGAAGACTCCGGCATCTTGCGGAGCGCGTGGGAGAGGCTGATTAAGCCACTGAACCCAAAACATTTGTGGAAGATCAACGTTATTGAGCACTTCCACTTTATACGGTGTCCAATACTCAAACGGCCCAAAGAAATTCCAATTGGGCCCCCTCAGGAAGGTGCCAAGAATAATCAGGGTGATCCATAGCTCAAAAAAGCCGAACTGGTACACGAGATAGCTGAACTTCCGCTCCTCGATTGAGTAATAGCCATTTCCTTTTTTATTGAAGTCGAGATAAGGCATCGCCATCAAGCCAAAAACAACAAGGCTCGGCAAAACAACTCCTGCATACCAAGGATCGAAATACACCAACATCTCTTGAAGGCCAAGGAAATACCACGGTGCCTTCGAAGGATTTGGTGTCTTCACGCTTGAAGCCGGCTCTTCAAGAGGCGCGGGAAGGAAAAGCGCCCAGACAAGAAGCAGGGCAGATACACCGACCATGCAAATCAATTCCGTGTACACCAGATCTGGCCAAACAAGCACTTTCTCGTCATTTACTTTTTCAACAACCGGCAA
>CAJQGO010000230.1 GCA_905477565.1 uncultured Planctomycetota bacterium | reverse complement strand
CACATCGCATATCTCTGAAACGAGGCATAAGAAAAGCACGCGGTGCACAACTTGTCCACGTGGAGACACCAGAGGGTGTCGTTCATCTCGTAAATACACATCTTGGGCTAGACGAAAAAGAACGGCACTGGCAGGTCGAGTTTCTTCTTGCTCATAAACTTTTTCAATCATCCGCTGCTATTCCGACATTGATCGCGGGTGACTTTAATGACTGGAGGGACACGCTTGCTGAAAGATCACTCGCCAGCCATGGGTTCCAGCAGGTCACCTCACCGCCAGCGGAGTTTCGAAGCTTTCCTTCGTGGCTGCCTGTTGGGAGCCTTGATAAAGTCTTTATCCGAGGTGGCCTAAAAACTGAACGAGTTCGTGTTGTGCGCACAAGCCTCGCTCGAGTTGCCAGTGATCATCTGCCAATTGTGGTCGAATTTTCACTCTAGGCGTTTCCGGTGTGTCCGTTTTCTGACGCCAGATGAAGCAGGACTTCTTCTGCTGCTTGCACAGTCTGGTGTATCTCTTGTTCAGTATGGCTTGTTGAGAAAAAGAGAGCTTCGAATTGGCTGCATGGCAGGTAAATACCTCGTTCAATCATGCCCCAGAAAAACTTCGCGTACTGTTCGGTGTTACTTTTGCAGGCTGTCTTCCACCCGGTGACCTGACGGGTGCCGTCGGGAAAGCTATCGGACTGGAAAAACATTGTCATCATGCTACCCACACGTGCCACCTGGCACGGAATGGCAGCCTTGGCTGCTGCGTTCAGAAAGCCCGACTCGAGAATTTTCCCATGATGATCAAGTGACTTATATGGAGGATTATCTTTCAGTTCCGCAAGTGTTGCCGCTCCAGCTGCCACAGCCAAAGGGTTTCCCGAAAGCGTGCCTGCCTGAAAGATTTTACCGGCCGGTAAAACCTGATCCATAATATCGGCCCGTCCACCATACGCACCAAGTGGGAGGCCCCCACCAACAATCTTTCCAAGTGTGGTGATATCAGGAGTCACCCCGAACAATTCCTGGGCCCCGCCAAAAGCGAGGCGAAAACCGGTCATCACCTCATCAAAAACCAGAACAGTTCCGTGTTTCTCAGTAAGTGTTCGAGCGGTTTGCAGAAATTCACGCGAGGGCTCAACGAGTCCCATATTGCCAACCACCGGTTCCATGAGCAGGGCTGCTAGCGTATCGCCTCGCTTCTCAAAAACTTCAACAAGGCCTGCGGTGTCGTTGTACTCTAGAACGAGTGTATCTTTTGCTGTCCCCGCTGTTACACCTGGAGAATCTGGAACCCCGAGTGTGGCCGCTGCTGATCCTGCAGCTACCAGCAGACTATCCGCATGGCCATGGTAGTTGCCAGCAAATTTTATAATGACCTCACGGCCCGTCGCACCCCGAGCAAGGCGAACGGCACTCATGGCTGCTTCGGTCCCGGAACTCACCATTCTGACTTTTTCAATACTGGGAACCGCCTCGATTATCTGCTCGGCAAGGCCGCTCTCGGCCTCGGTTGGAGCACCGTAACTCGTGCCACGAGAGAGCGCTTTTTCAATTGCCGCAACGACCCGTGGATGGCGATGACCAAGAATCATTGGGCCCCATGAGCCAATGTAATCAAGGTATGTGTGACCATCTATATCTGTTAAATGAGCCCCCTGTCCTTCCTTAAAAAAAATTGGTTCTCCACCCACAGCCCCGAAAGCTCGCGCAGGAGAATTCACTCCACCTGGAATAAGTTGTTGTGCGCGTTTGAAGGCCTTGTGACTGAGCCCACGAGAATCGGTCATTCTTGCTGTCCTTGTGTATTTAAATTTTTTGTTTTGGAAGTATCCACGGTCTTTAGAAGATCCTTCGCAGCATTGACAATGTCGGTGGTATGAGGACGATCAGCATATGTTTCAATGATGCTCTGCAGGAGAAGCCTGCTTTGAGAGATTCCTCGCTGTGCAGCCTCCTTGTCTGAAGAATCAACTGCTTCGACATATGTCTGCGATGCCTCATCCAGAACCTTCCTGGCCCTCTCGAGGTCCTCCACCTTTTCTTTTTGTGCACTTTGCTGGAGTCGTGCAATCTGCCGTTCAATGAGGCTGAACCACGTTTGCTGTTCCTCGATAGAAAGGTTGTCGACCGGAATATCTGGCTGTTCCGCATAGACCGTTTGGACCGCCTGCATTGCCGCCAGAGCGGCTGATGGGCTCTCTGGTTCGCGGGCGAGAGCAGCCCTGTAATCACGCTCTATTGCCGGGACTTCACGTGAACCAAGTACCCTTCGACGCATTCTGGACTCAAGAATATTGACACGGAGTTGCTGTTGAAGCGATGCGACAACAGTTGTTCGTTCATCAGCGGGATACCGCGTCAGAAATTGGTCAAGCTCCGTTCGGATGCGCCGCAGATCAGGCTCTGCCTCTTGCATTTCTATGGTTATTGTCTGAAACAACTGATCCGCACTCTGCGGGCGTATAATCCAATATGCGATTCCAATACCAAGTACTACCGTTACAGCCGTCACGAGCGTATCAACGCGAATCCGCTGCCAACGATGCCGTGCATTTTTCTGATGGGCCGCTCGCTCGGATTCCTCGACCGTAATGAACCTTCGGGCGGGTTTGGTGTCGACCACCGTCGAGTTAGGGTCCTCATCAGC
>CAJQGO010000229.1 GCA_905477565.1 uncultured Planctomycetota bacterium | reverse complement strand
GACGGTGATCCCATACAAGCGGGTCTTCCGAATGACTCACAAGAAGCTCAAATGCTTCCTGCTCTTTCCCTTCACATGCTGTTCCCAAAGCTTCCAAATACCATCGGTCCCAGCCATCAAAACCATCGGCAAGCTCCTTAAGTAGTTCACGGCACGTTTTAAAAGGTTCGTCACGAAGAGATATCGCTGCCTCTCGGCGAACAGAAGGGGCTGAATCACGGCATGCTTGCTCTCGTGCGTGTAGCCACAAGTCACGAATCTCATTCGAGGCATCTGGTTCAGATGTTGCACGACGTAATGATCGAAAAGCAGCAACACGTATCTGTTGATTCTCATGATGTAGCAATTCAGCGAGGCGATTTAAACCTTTCTGTCCACAGCTTGGTAAAAGCCACACAGCACGAGCAACGAAGAACGGTTGGTCAGATTGTGAAAGATCAATAATCTCTGGTCCTGCATCTTCTCCGAGGGCCCGAAGAGATCGGAACCCGAGAGCTCGAACATGAACAGCAGGGCTTTTCAATGCGCGAATCATTCCGGGAATTGTCGAAAGATCAAGCTTATCTATCGTTGGAGCAAAATCTTTTGGTGCAATCCGGTAGATGGTCCCACTTCCTTGAGAATCCTGCATTCTGTGTCCACCCACTCCAGGATCGTACCAGTCACTTACGTAGATGGCACCATCCGGACCGATAGCAACATCAGACGGCCTGAACATACCGGAATGAGTACTGCCAGAACGCAGCTTCATAAATAGAGAACGCTGCAAGGAGAACCCTGCTCCTTGTGATTTTGGCGAGTATTGAAAGACTTCTCCTCGTGCAGACTCGCATACGAGAAGAAGTCCATCTGTATACATCCTCTCGAAGCATCCATTCTCTCCAAAGACAACACCAGTTGGTGCGCCAAATCCGTACACATCGCCGGCAGGAATTGTGCCAGGATCTTCCTGACGCCACTCGGCAATTCTGGTTGGCTGCCCTGGTCGTTGATCGAGTTTCCATTTCCGTGAACCATCTGCTGAAGAGAATCCAGCATTGCCGTATTCCATCAACCAAGTGGTTCTGCAGGCAGGAGGATCATCATTGTCAGCGTGAAAGACGTCACCAAAAGAGGACAGGCTCTCCTCGTATACATTCCGAAAATTATGACCAATTGGTTCAAGGCCGGTACCATCAGGTCGTATTCGCATTGCAACACCACCGACCCATATCCTCCCATCATCGCTTTTTCGACCAGGGAAGTTTTCCTTGAGATGTGGGCTGCCGCCAGCGTATGAACTGCCAGCTCGAAGTGTCCAACCAGATTTGTCCGTGACCGTATGTGGACCACCATTTCCAGTATTGAAGTACCAATAACCATCAGGTCCAACGGTGACGCTGTGTAGGCTGTGGTCATGGTCAAGGCCACTAAATCCGGTCAGAAATATTTCCTTCTTATCGATATCTTTATCAAAATAAGTGTCGCCATCTACGTCGGTATAAATCAAGAGGTTTGGCGCACATGAAACAATGACCTGGTTTCCCAAGACAGCTATTCCAAGAGGGGCAACGAGATCGATGTCTCTAACAAATGTGTGAGATGAATCTGCTTTTCCATCACCATCGGTGTCTTGTAAAACAACAATTCGATCACCTTCTTCATTGGTGAGACCGAGACCATCGTTTCGAAAATTGCGATAGTTTACAGCTTCGGTAACCCAGATGCGGCCGTCAGCATCAATATCGAAGTTGGTTGGATTAAAAAGCTGTGGAGTCGTTGCCCATACTGTCGCCTCGAAATCCTCAGCTATATCAAATTCATTCGCTGGGATATGCTCTGCGTTGAGAGAACTGCTGAGAATTAAAAAAAATAGTGCAAAGCATGACGTGATGATTCTTTGTATGGTCATATCTCTCGGGATGTCCTTGTGGTCGATTTTAGCCCGGTGGCATTACTACGAATTAAATAACACCATTTCAGTCATTTCATAACGAAAACAAGCCCTTCAAAACGATGTTCAATAAAACGATGTCTCAAACTCCAAATATCGTACATGAATGATCTCCAAAAAGTTGAGGTGCTGTTTGAGAGGAATGGGGTTTTGGCCATTAATAAGCCCGCTGGCCTTCCAACACAGGCGCCATGGGACATTGAATCTGCTGAGTCCCAAATAAGGCAGCAGAATTTTCATCGGCTGTTTGAGGAAGCACTCGCATCGGGAGAAACTCGTCATCCAGGAGGGTTCCTCGGAGTACCACATCGTCTTGATCGTGCAGTTTCTGGTGTCATGCTTCTGGCACTGACCCCGAGAGCAGCCAGGCAGCTTTCCCGCCAATTCGAACGTCGACAAATTAAAAAAACGTACGTCGCGATTGTTGAGTCGACAGAGGCGTTACCCGTAAGCGAAGAACCATTTATTTGGCGGGATGCGATACGCAAAGTTTCTGGAGAGCCTCGTGTTGAAGTTGTGAAAACACATGACAGTCATGCAAAGCCAGCCTGCACGAAAGGTTTCGTGTTGGTATCTAGTAAAGATCGTTGTGTATTGAAGCTGCATCCAGAAACAGGCCGTATGCACCAATTGAGAATTCAGGCAGCTTGTCGGGGTATGCCAATAGTTGATGACGCACTGTATGGGAGTGCACCAATGGAAAACATTCGGTATCAGCCAATTGCTTTACATGCATGGTCGATTGAATATGACGATCCGGAAAACAAGCAGAGAGTCGCT
>CAJQGO010000228.1 GCA_905477565.1 uncultured Planctomycetota bacterium | reverse complement strand
GGAGACGAATACCCGGCACGCGGGTAGTGATACAAGGTTTTGGTAATGTCGGCACGCACACAGCGAAGTTCCTCCGAGATGCAGAATGTCGAATAATCGCCGTGGGTGACGCGACCGCAAACTTTCACCGCGAAGAGGGACTCGATGTGCTCGAGATGATTCGTTACGTCCACAGCAATGGCGGAAAGCTGGCTGGCTACAAGGGAGGAGATGCCATTTCTCATCAGGAACTTCTTTCCTGCAACTGCGATGTCCTGATTCCTGCCGCCCTTGGAGGCGTTCTGACTAGTGAAAATGCTGGTCACATCAAAGCACCCATTGTCATTGAAGCAGCAAATGCACCGACAAATCCTGCCGCCGACGCATTCTTTGATGAGATCGGCGTCACGGTGCTTCCAGACATCTTGTGTAACGCAGGTGGTGTCACTGCTAGTTGGTTCGAGTGGGTACAGAACCGTCAACATTATCAATGGGGCATGAATCGAGTCCGGCAAGAACTGGACCGCATTCTTGGTGAAGCCTTCGAGCAGGTCTGGCAGCTCGCCTCGACACGAAAGGTATCCCTACGAACAGCGGCTTTTATGCTTGGAGTCGGGAGAGTGCATCGTGCAACTGCTCTTGGAGGCATTGAATAATCCCTCGGACACCTGCATCGAGGCAAGCTATCAGAATCACTTCTGAAACGCTGAAGGGTCCGATCGAAGCAGATATCAGTGGCGAACTGAAGCAGGTTCCGCCTTTTTATTTACCGCAGGCCGATACCAGGAACCACGCAGCCAACGGCTGATAAGTTCAATCTGCTCACTTGTTAAGGCTGGTAGACCACCTTCGGAGGCCACACCAAATCGTGGCATCCGATCGTTGGTGTCGGGATAAAACCGTTGGTGGGTTGGATCAGTGATAATGCCTACTAACCACTCCGTAGAACCCCATCCGTTTAAGTCAGGAGCGTAGCCACGTTCTGTCTCATTCTCTCCATACGGATGGCAACTTCCGCAGCGATCGGTATCAGCAATTAACTCCTGCCCCCGCTTGATGGCCTTCTTGTTTTCGGCGCCCGTGAGCAGACCAGCCTCTGCGACAAGAGCGAATACAACTGCTTCTTTATCTGATCGATTCCAGACATCTTCGTCTGTGAAATCATCTGTAACAAATGACACCATGTCGCCTTCACTGTGCGCAGTATTACCGAAATAGGCAGCACCGGCGACCTGCTTGGGATCAAGCAGTCCTCGAACCCACGATTCTCCTCCGAATTCAAAAAGATTTGCAGCAGAACTTTTTGCAAACACCTGCTCTGCACCTTCTACAGAAGGATCAACATGCGCATGACAACTCGCACAGTGCTGTGCAAATAATCTCGGCCCTTGTGTCAGTGGATCACTACGCACCAAAGACAGTGCTCCAGTAGGTGGAATCTTTTCAGGGCGTCCGGCGAGCTCTATCGCTCGATCAGCATCAATTCCAGCCTGCTTCACAGCACTCAGGAACGCCTCGGAACGACGAATGGCCTCGAGCTTGTGACGCCTGTTCTCAAAGTCAGCGATTTTCTTTTCATCATGCCCAAGTGCCGCTGCAATCTTCTCGCTATCCCCTCCCGTTGAGTCGAGTACCTTTTCAACATCTGCAAATGCAGACCGGTCCGCCCAGAGCGCGTAATAGTCTTCGTGTACCGCCATTGCTGTCAAAAGGCCAGCTCCCGCCAAGATTGCAATCGTAAAAAGGACATTAAAACGATGGCCAAGTTTCCACTGACCCAAAATTGGCATAAGAAACATTACACCCAACGTCGCTCCCGGCACGACAATGGCTCCAAGGAATTCACCCGTCGCCCCCCAGCCCTCAAAAACCTTGAGAAATTGGAACAGAAAAAGAAAGTACCATTCCGGTCGGGCGGCAGCATACGGTTCGGAAGGATCGGCCGGCGCACCAAGTTCTGCTCCAAGATGACCGGAAACGATTGGTTCCCCTGCAAGAATTGCTCGCAACGCTGGCAGGAGAATCACTCCCAGAACAACTGCCATCACAGCAAGCATCGCAACCGCATCTTTGAGCACCTGATCTGGCCAAAACATTGCATCGGGACGAGTGATTGGTTGCTTAGCATGCAGGCCATGTTTGCGAAACAGCGAAAGATGCAAGACAAGAAAGAGAACCAACGTTGCCGGCAAAAATCCCGCATGTAATGCAAAGAACCGTGTAAGTGTGTGGTGGCCATAGTCAGGACCGCCTACAACAAGTTGCTGGATCGATGGCCCGATGAATGGAACAAGACCTGCCAAATTGGTAGCAACGCGTGTCGCCCAATAACCTTTCTGATCCCACGGCAAAAGGTACCCTGTAAGCGCCATACCGAGAACCAATGTCATCAATACAAGACCCAACCAAAAGTTCACTTCACGAGGAGCTCGATACGCACCGTCAATCACAACCTGCATGACATGGAGAGCCAGCAATACAATCATTGCCTGGGCCATCACGTGATGAATACCTCGAAGGAGCCATCCTCCTGTCATTTCGTACTGGATGAAATAGACGCTTTCCCACGCAGTTTGTGCGCTGGCTGAGTAACTCGCCCAAAGCACCAAACCGGTAATCACTTGCGTCATGAACGCGAAAACAAGGGTACTTCCCCATACGTAGCGCCAACGAGCCCCACCTGGAACTCGTTCGTAAAGTGCACTTTGGATAAGGGCTCGATAGCCTGTTCGGCTATCAAGCCAATCACCAAGCCCGCGTGTGCTCGCTGACACGGGAGCATCCGCAGATGCGTCAGGATTCTGAGGCTCTGTCATTCTCGCGCTACCTTCTCTTCAGTACCTGAATAAAAATTCTGCCACTTCACAGATACCGCACCTGACTTGTTTACCTCGCATTCAAGACTATCCATTGACCGAGGGCTTGGGCTTGGTGCAACAATACCACCATCAAGAGTAAAACTACTGTTATGACATGGGCAGCGGAAACAACCTGCTGCCTTATCTAATTCAACAAAGCAGCCGGCATGGGGGCACGTGGCGGAAAGAGCCTCCACGCGATCACTCCCCTCTTCTCTTTTCACATAGACTGCTCCAATCGGTTCGGCTTTGAATCCTGTCCATGCGTCAATTCGATCAGCGATCACTGGAAATTGCCGAGGCTGACCATCTGCAGGAATATTTGTGAGATCAGTCAGTGGAAGGAAAGTAGCTGCACCCGATGAGCGACGTAGGGGATCGAGGAACGCCCACAGGGCAGCACCCAAAGGTGGAACTGTCGCAAGACCTCCGCACAGCATCGCTAGAGCACCAGTCAGAAAACTCCGCCGCTCTGTCTTCTTATCAGTTGGTTCTTGATGTGATTCCGCAGTCACGCCCGGACCTCCATTCGCAAATCTCTTTATTTCTACAATGTTGGTGAGGATACACCATTACAAATAGCCTATCCTTTGACATGTAAGTATTGTCCGAGTCATCCAACGGAAACTTGCTGAGAAGCACAAGTTCACGCGGGCTGAAGAGCATGCCACGCGGCATCAACAGCGTCTGTTACCTGCTTCTCAATCTCGTCGAATGCCCCTGTGGCAATCGCTCCAGCTGCTGCTTTATGGCCGCCGCCGCCAAAGTGCCCGGCGAGAGCGCTGCAGTCAGCAGCACCACGACTCCGAAAGCTGAGTTTCACCCTCTTATCAGGCTGCTCAATCATAATTGCGGCAACCTGCGTTCCCTTCACCGCAAGAGTCAGGTTGATAAGATCCTCGGTATCAGCTGGTGAGGCACCGACCTCTTTAATGTCGGACTGACGAACTGTCGAAAGGATACAGTTGCCATCGTTGAAGGTCCGTGCTCCGGCAAGTGTTCGGCCAACCAGATGGAGCCGAGCAAGCGTATCTTGCTCAAAAAGCTCTCGGTAAATAAATGGTGGACTCGCGCCCGCATCAACAAGACGAGCAGCGACACGAAATGTCTCACCGCTTGCAGATGGAAAACGAAATCCCCCGGTATCGGTTGAGAGCCCGGCGTACAGTGGCGTTGCAATCGACTCAGTGAGGGGAACTCGTAAACGAAGACCAATTTCATACACAATTCGTGCCGTGGCTTCAGCTGTTGTATCTTTAAACCAACGATCCGAAAGATCATCCTCACTCACATGATGGTCAACAACGACCACACGTTCCCGCCGTCGCTTGAGCACTTCTCCCATTGCTCCAAGCTGCGCCCATGCACTCGTATCAAGAACGATGAGCAGATCACGATCATCGAGATCAGCTGGTGTAACACCTTTCGCTAATGACTCCAATTTATGCTGGGGATCAATCCACAGAAGATTGGCTGGCGTCTCCTGTGCGTTGACGATACGGACATCCTTGCCCACAGCCTCGAGAATCCCGGCCATTCCTAACTCGCTACCAAGCGCATCACAGTCAGGCCGAACATGACTTGTGAGCACAACTCGCTCTGACTCATCAAGAACTTTGAGAAACGCAGACCAATCGAGGCGCATGGAATTTTCCTTTGAGTGAAACACGGACGCAGCCAACTTCGGACATTTTTACAAAAACTAGAATTGTTAGTTTACCCGGAAAAACGCGTTGAAGAGAGTGAAACTCCTTGAGTCTGCGGTTTTCCTACATTCAGCCGGGACAGGGATTCGACGTGCACAACATCCGCATGAAGTTGCTCTCTAAGTGCCTCAACTCCATCAAATTTTTCGGTTGACCGCAGGCGTTGAAAAAATTCTACCTGCAGCAATTGGCCGTAAAGATCACCCGTGAAGCCAAGTAGATGAACTTCTATAGTCCTTTCCGTAGCGCTGAACGTGAGGTTTTTGCCTACATGAATTGCTGCCCCATACCGGGCACCAGAAGCTGTCGTAGCCACTCCAGCGTAGACACCGTCATGAGGAACCAACGTGTGCACGTTCCCAAGATTTGCTGTCGGGAAACCAAGGGCCTTGCCACGTCTTTGCCCTTCCACAACCTGCCCCTCTACCCTGTATGGCAAAACAAGTAAATCGTTCGCGTCTGCCACATTTCCTTCTTCTAACAAACCACGAATCCTCGAACTCGACACGGCAGTCCCAGCAATCTGTACAGGCGTGACGGCTGTCAACGCAATTGAATCTCTATCAGCCCAACGCTGCAGATCTGATAACGTCCCCTGTCGATTGTGCCCAAAATGGAAATCCTCACCCTCAGCAATAGCAGCCGGACGAAAACGCCGACAGAGCACCTCGCTATAGAATTCTTCGGCCGAGAGATTTAATAACTCTTGTGTCGTATTGAGAACAAACACTGCATCTAAGCCCAGGGAGAGCAGAAGTTCTGCACGACGTCGTGTCGTTGTTAAAAAATGTCTCGCAAGCCCTGGGTGAAGCAACTCTGCAGGATGGGGATCAAACGTCAACGCGACGGCCGGCAGGCCGCGCGACTGAACCAAACTGATCAGCCTCGCGACAATTTCCCGATGCCCAAGATGTACACCGTCAAAGTTTCCAACTGTGATCCCACAGCCATTTTCAGGCAACGTTACACCCTCGCGGTTGCTAAAGACAGTTCCTGGAAATGTTCGTGTCACGTGTGAAAATTACAGAAAGCGGTAAATTGGTGTGAGATAGCATGAGTTGAAATCATACGAACTAGAAGTGCAACCCAATCAGCGGCAATGGCCCTCCGAGTATGATAGAAAAACCTGAGAGTGATTTTTTTCTTTCGAGTTGAAGCTTCAATGACCAGCCCACCTGATCAAAAACAAATCTACCTCAACACAGAGATGGCAAGCCGCCTAGCCGGGATTGATATCGGCAGCAACAGCGTACGACTTCTGGTTGCTGAGGTATTTCGAGGAAGTAGTTACCGAATTCTCGACGAGGAACGGGAACCGACACGACTCGCTCGCAGCATCTCTTCTGACGGACGACTTGATGACGATGCGATGGCCAGAACCCTTGACGCTCTTGCGACATTCAAGCAAATCGCTGCTGGGTATCAGGTTTCAGCACTGCGTACGATTGCCACATGTGCTGTTCGTGAAGCTACGAACGGATCCGAATTTTGCCGGCGAATACAAAAGGAAGTTGGCCTCAATGTTGAAGTAATCTCTGGAGAACGAGAGGCTCGACTTGCCTTCTCCAGCGTTCAGCATGCCTTCGACCTGAATGGAAAAAACATTGTCATTGCTGATATCGGAGGCGGCAGCACAGAAGTTGTCTTCGCCACCGGATCGCTGGTGGAATCCATTTTCTCTACACCACTTGGTGCTGTGAGGCTTACAGAACGATGTGGAATTGGAAGCGGGGCTGAAGGCGTCGAATTTCAGCAAGGGCTTATTAAGCTCGACAAAGAAATTACGGGATGCCTCAAGCGCGAGACGAGCCGGCCTCTGTTTGCACCTCATTTCCTTGTTGGCTCCGGTGGCACCTTTACCACCCTCGCAGAGTTGGTCATGGCCTCAAAGAAGGAGGCCGACATCCCGGTCGCTGGCTACAAGGTTTCCCACGCAGAACTCCGGCATCTTCTTGATCAACTCAAGAAAATGTCGCTTCGATCGCGTAAATCAATGGCAGGCATGTCATCTGACAGGGCTGATATCATTATTGCCGGTCTCTCGATTATTGATGGTTTGCTCAAACGATTTCGAGTCAATACGATCCTGGTACATACCCGAGGAGTTCGAGACGGGCTCATCCGCGAGATGGTGGACGAGTATTTTGGCGGGGAGACAAACGACCCTGCTGAAAGTGAACGGGCCGTTGAGCGGCTTGCAGAGGCATGCTCTGGTGAATTGGAGCATGGCCGGACTGTTGCGGCATTAGCTGGAAGAATTTACGACCAACTTGCCTCACCACTCAAGCTTCTTCCAACTGACCGAAAACTTCTTGAAACAGCCGCACGGCTGCAAGATGTTGGGTATGTCATCAACTATGACCAACACCACAAGCACAGCTACCACCTCATACGGAACAGTCGACTCCCAGGAATATTAGGGCCGGATCTTGAGATGATTGCAAACATCGCTCGCTACCATCGTGGAGCATTCCCTAAGAAAAAACATCAGAACTTTTCACGACTTTCCTCTGATGACCAACAGCGGGTTCGGAGCATGGCGGCTATCTTACGACTCGCTGGGGGCCTCGATCGAAGTCGATCACAGCAAGTAAAAGATGTGCTCGCCAGTATTGATAACGATGGTGCAAATCTTGTTGTCGTGTCTGACGCCAACCCTCAAGTTGATATCTGGGGCGCAGAGCGGAGAACTGATCTTTTTGAGAAGGCATTCGACATGCCTGTGCGGATTCGGTGGGCTGGACCACAAAAAGAGGACGCGTGATCAAGTGACTGACCATCAGGAACATGAAACCAATCAGATATGCATGCTCGCGCAGACATGCATGCTCGCGGGATGTCCTCATAAAACAGATAAACCATACGACCGGCCCCGTAGGAATGTATTTTTTGAACCTTCAGCCCTCTGGCATCTTTCACCGAGTAGAGTTACAGAGACTCGTTTTTTCTGAAACTCTAACTGATTCAATTTCCGTCCATACTGGCGTCCAGAAACCATGAATTTTAAAAAACCATCTTTTGTGATTCTTACACTCCTGACGACTGCCTGCATTGCTTCATCCGCTGAAGCTGCTCGCTGGAGGAAGACAAAATCATCGAGCTACCAGAATTCTCGAACTCCCAGAAATCAAGCACCTTACAAACCGGGGGCAAGCCCATATGTCACTGGAATTGAGGGCCGGCCTCGCTATTATGTTCCGCCGACGATACCGCGGACGCCGACGTGGAAAATGTACGGAACAGAGCCGGGGGTCGCCCAAGGCGACTGGCCACGCTACGCTCCATTTGGATTCGGTGGCTATCGATTCCCGGCTGTTGGCAATGCAGCGTATCGCTGAACAGGACGGAAATCAGTGAGCCACCTGACAGGAGGCTCAACTCACCGTGCCCGATCTTCTTGAAATCACGCCCAACGGACTCTTCTGCGCGGTCGGTAATTTTTATATCGATCCCTGGCGACCAGTATCTCATGCCGTTATCACCCACGCCCACGCCGATCATGCTCGGCCGGGCAGTGATCGTTACCTTTGCGCTGCACCTGGCAAGCATGTCTTGCGTACCCGCATGGGCAGCCAGGCAGTCATCGACACTCTAAAATATAACGAGCATCTTTCTATAAATGGAGTTGATATTTCACTCCATCCAGCAGGCCATCTTTTGGGTTCCTCACAAGTTCGAGTGAGTCACCGGGGGATAACCTGGGTCGTAACTGGTGATTACAAACTCCAGGATGATTCGACATGTGACTGTTTTGAGTCCGTTCCGTGTGATGTTTTTGTAACGGAAAGCACCTTTGGTCTACCTGTGTACCGTTGGCCTGCTCCAGAAACAGTTGCTCACGAAATAAATGCATGGTGGAAAGCAAACGCAGACTCTGGACGTACCAGCGTGTTGTTGGCGTATGCACTTGGCAAGGCACAGCGGCTTGCCTCATTACTCGATCCATCAATCGGACCAATATACGGACATGGGGCCGTGATGAAACTTGTTGAAGCCTATCGGGCAAGCGGCGTACGACTTCCACCGATAAATCGAATACCACCGCATAGCCGAAAAATAGGCGGAGGGCGTGGAATTGTTATTGCTCCGCCAAGTGCTGCAGCGACAACCTGGATCAATCGCTTTGGCGAGACATCTATTGCCATGGTATCTGGCTGGATGCTTCTTCGTGGCGTCCGTCGACGACGTGGAATTCCGAAGGGCTTCATCCTGTCTGACCACGTGGACTATCCAGACCTTATGCAGGCGGTTCAATCTTCAGGTGCACAACGAGTCCTTGTTACTCACGGTTTTACAGACATAGTCGCACGATTGCTTACAGAACAAGGACTCAATGCCGAGGTACTTGCAACACGTTTTGTTGGTGAAACAAATCCTGATGATGGTGACACAGACGAAGATGCCCCAGAGCTTCAGGCAATCACTCGTGAACCTACCAATACTGACAACAAAGATGCAGAGGCTGCCCAATGAAACGCTTCTCTGATCTGTATTGGAAACTGGATGGCACTACCAGCACAAACCAAAAGATTGAAGCTCTGAAAGAGTACTTTGTGTCGGCTCCTCCTGAAGACGCTGCATGTGGGCTGAGAGTGCTGTGTGGAGCCAAACAACTGCGGGCTGTATCGACACGATTACTCAGAGCGTGGGCTGCAGAATTTGCCGAACTTCCGCTCTGGTTAGTTGAAGAAAGCTATGTTCACGTTGGCGACCTTGCCGAGACACTCGCCCTCATCTTACCGGACCAACCTACAGATGAATCGGGTAACCAGAACCACAGCACTGAACCGCTATCGCTCTCTCGTTGCTTCGAAGAAACAATACGTGGACTCAAGGGAAAGCCGGACAGCCATAAACGACAGGTCGTTGAGGAAACATGGAAACGGTTGACGCCCCGTGAACGAATTGTCTGGCACAAACTGTTAACTGGGGGCTGCCGCGTTGGCGTATCGAGAACGTTAGTTGCACGAGCGCTCGCAGAAATGTCTGGTTTGGAGCCAGCAGTGCTTGCCGAACGAATGATGGCCGCAACAAT
>CAJQGO010000227.1 GCA_905477565.1 uncultured Planctomycetota bacterium | reverse complement strand
AATACCTCATCTTATATTTTTTGACATCATTTTCGTGGCACTCTAAAACCAAGGCAAGAATGTTCCTCCGTCTCACAAGTTCCCGACACCCCAATGTGATACTCTCCTGATGATTGAAAGGCTTCACCATGATCCACTTTTTTTTGAAAAAAGTTTCCATACCAGGTTTGCTGTCTGCATCGCTCCTTGTATTCCCATGCATCCACCGAGCGCACGCTGACACCACACCTCAGAAACGCTCCACGAACAACCAGACAAAACCAACGAAGCGTAGCCAACGGCCCAAAAACCCGGCAATGGCCTCCGTCGAGGACGTCGCCGGCCTCCCTCGTGTCCTACTCATCGGTGATTCAATTTCTATTGGTTACACAGTCCCTGCTCGTGAAGCCCTTCGTGGCAAGGCGAACGTCCATAGACCACTGACAAATTGCGGACCAACAACTCGAGGTCTAGAGAACTTGTCGCAATGGCTTGGTGATGCGGACTGGGATGTCATTCACTTCAACTGGGGCCTCCATGACCTGAAGTATCTTGGCCCAGATGATGAAAATCTCCAGGACCCGAAAGACCCCAAGAACCATCAGCAGGTACCACCTGAAGAATATGAAAAGAATCTGAAGCAGCTTGTTTCTGATCTTGAAAAGACAGGCGCTCTTCTTATCTGGCGAAACACGACTCCCGTACCCGCCGGATCGAAGGGGCGAGTTGAAGGGGATGCCGCCGCCTACAACTCCATAGCCAAGCAGGTGATGGCAGAACATGGAATCGAAATCCACGACATGTATGGTTTGGTAAAGCCGCACATGAAAACCTTAATGCTCCCGAATGGAAATGTGCACTTTACAAAAGAAGGCTCTGAAACGCTCGGCAATGATGTTGCTGACGTCATCATGCAATCTCTCAACAAGAAAGCCGAGGGCAACTGACCCATGCGACCAAAGACACTCACCTTGGTGATCTCGCTCTGTTTCATCACTCCATTTGGTCGAAGCAATTACGCCAAAGAGGATTCATCAGATTCACCTGATGTAAAACATGTTCTCTTCCTTGTCTCAGATGACTTGAAGGCAAGTGCTCTTGGATGTTACGGAAATACTCAATGTAAAACTCCAAATATTGACCGACTTGCCAACCAAGGCATGATCTTTGAAAACGCATACTGTCAGGGACTGTGGTGCGCTCCGTCACGAACATCATTTATGCACAGCCGCTATCAGGGCGAAGGGGAAAAGAATCTCGGGCAGTGCTTTCGTGAAGCCGGGTGGCACTCCGCTCGGGTCGGCAAGATTTACCATATGCGGGTACCGGGTGACATCATCGCAGGGACCGACGGCGAGGACATACCGTCATCGTGGGATGAACGTTTTAATTCAGCCGGTCTCGAAGCACATACGCCGGGCCACTATGCGTGCCTGAACCTCAACATCTTTACGGATGCTCTCGAAAACAGACAGTCAACTCGTATGCCACATCGCATGTTTGTGACCGTACGCTATGACGGAGACGGCGCAGACCAGCCCGATTCAAAGTCTGCCACGAAGGCAATTGAGCTACTTCAAGCACATCGTGACCAAAACATGTTCCTTGCTGTTGGATTTGTGCGGCCACATTATCCAAATGTTGCGCCACAAGATTTTTTTGACAACTACCCTTGGGAGGCAATGCCTCTCCCAGAGACTGTAGAAGATGACCTGAGTGACATACCGCAAGCGGGCCTCGCCAAGACTCGGAATGACAACAATCCGATTGGAGAGCACCCAGACAATCAACGACGGATGTGGGCAGGATATTATGCAACCGTTGAATTTATGGACAGACAGGTCGGCCGTATTCTTGATGAACTGGATCACGCTGGCCTCCGTGACTCTACGGCAATCGTCTTCTGTAGTGACCATGGCTACCATCTTGGAGAACATGGGTTCTGGCAGAAATCAAATTTTCACGAGGAGGTCACACGCGTTCCTTTGATTATCGCGGCGCCGGGCATGCCATCAGGAAGAACTCAGTCACTTGTTGAGTTGGTTGATATTTTCCCAACACTGACAGACCTGACACACATCAAGGCACCCTCTGACATTCAGGGGAAGAGCCTTGTTCCTATCCTTGAAGATCCCTCTCACTCTGTACGAACAAGCGCCTTATCCATACACCACAAGGGGAAGACCAACTCCTCAGGACAAGCCATACGCACACCAAAATGGTCATTCATGCGATACAAGGATGGCGCAGAAGAAATGTACGACATGGAGAACGACCCGCTTCAGTTTACAAATCTGGCTGACAAATCAGAATTCCGGGCAACAAAGCACTCACTCACAACACAACTCCAGCAGCGACTAACCGATGCTCAAATCAACAAGTGATCACAGACTCTCTTCAGGTCGACGAGACGCATCACTTTTCTACCAACTTCTCGTGCCGTTGCTTGCCGGGTTTATGACTTGTGGAATTCCATCACGCGCGGTGGGCCAAAAATTGAGCGCAGAGGGTGAACAGCAAAAAGCTGCGCACGACTACCTCTTTCAAGAATTCTCAAAAGAACGAAACGTGGTCTATCGAGAAACAGCCAGAGGCCAAGGCCTGAAAGAACTTACTGTGCTTGAGAATTCTCAAACTATCCACAATGGTGATGAGTTACTCCTTCCCAGCGGCGCGGAGGACATTGCTGTTTTCTTTCGCCATATGGCTTTTCGTGGAACGAATCTTGACGCTATTGAAAAGATATTTGTTCTCCCTTTCTCCCCAGACAAAGCCCCTCCACGGAGCCAGCAAGTAAAGGACTTCTATCGAGTTCAGATGCCTTCGATACCCATAGCCGACAGATCACACGAGCGGATGAAAATCCGTTTCTACCTGAAAGATCTCACCAGCGAGTGCACGATTGAAAGCGTGATCTTCATCGCGCAAAGCCCAATTCTGACTTCCTTCGATACGATCCCATATCGTGACCTTGGCTCGGAG
>CAJQGO010000226.1 GCA_905477565.1 uncultured Planctomycetota bacterium | reverse complement strand
TGGTTCCCCTCCGGGAGCCGCACCGAGCGAATCTGCAAGATTCGCCCAGGGGTCATTATTTTCTGTCATGTTTCTCTGTGTTTTGCTGGCGTCGGGACCGAGGTGGCCCCTCGTACAAAGCAGTGATCACAAGCCACGATGGCGTGATCAGAACCGCTATCTTTCTGCCTAAAAGATAGCGAAAAACAGCTGTCTTGAGAAACGAACATCGGTGTACCGCTGAGATTCAATGAAAACAGGAGTTTAGAGGCCTGTAATCATTGTTCCGTTATCAGCAACGTCAAACAGTGGTCGGTACGGACTTGCGAGACTTCGTCTTGAGCGACCTCGTGGATAATACACAAGATTAATGCCGAGATTCCATGCCATTGGCGTAAATGTGCCTGACAATTTTTGGTTTTGCTTAATCTGTGGAATACCTCTTGATTCACCCGGCATGAGATAAGCAAACGTTCCTTCAAGAGCTAGCGATCGTGTCATCGGCGCGCGAAGGATCGATCCGACATACCCTTGTCCTTCATGAGAAGCACCGCCCCATACTTTCCATTCGTTCGCATCACCAAATTGCACCCGGTAGAACGCATTGTATGTATGCACCGAATTATTTTCGAACGTCTTTCCACTTTGCGCGGAAACAATACCTAAGCCTTGACCAGCATTGAATGCGCCCCAAAAACCCCATTCGTGATATCCCCAAACATAACTTATTTCACCACGCATCTGCTTGATGTCAGCCGTGCCTACAAACCCTGTGTTGTTGAGATAATCAAAAACAGCACCACCCTGCAGGCCACGCCCCTCGAACGCCCGCGTATAAAGTCCTGTTGTGACAAACTGCTGGTTCCGAGAATCGATTGGTCCATGGGCCGGATCAATAGTGCGTGAACCAAATCCTGTCTGCGTACCTCGAACACCTACCTGCCAACCGAGCCCAAAAGCATTCCAAAGTGGCATCCCAAAGTTGAGGTATTCATTTGTTCCAAAATTCCCGCCAAGACCGAGGTCAAGCTCATTCTCGAAGGCAGTCACACCAACACTGGCAGTAAAATCTCTGTACCATTTCCACCCATAGTACGGCCGACCAAACTGGTGTAACCACTGACATATCCTGCCATCAAAACAGCACGGAGCAGGGTCACAATTTTCTTCACAGGCATATGGGTCATCATAAAACGACTCAACATGGAGTTGCGCCGGTGTCCGGCCCATCCACATCTCTTCGCCCATCGAAGGAGGACCTTCGCTATATGATTCAAAACCAGTACCCGGTGGCCCGTCGATAATCATTGAATCACCACTTATGTACGGTTTACTGTCCATGGAACTATCTGTAGAGACAGACGACTTCTTCGAAACTGGCGGCGGTGGCACTGCCTCTGCCTGTGCTCGACGAGCCATGACAGAAGGAACTGTATCGACATCCATTGCCAATCGTTCAGGGCGAACGGCACTCTGATTCATTCGTTGTGTATACGGGGGGGCCATGCCACCTCCCTCACGCTGCTTGGCGACAACTTGCAGATCAGCAGGCCGTTCCTGACTGAGAATTGGTCGGCCAGCGTTGTGCCCCTGGGGGGTTCGCATCATTCCGAGTCCAAATGGACCGTCATCACCCTGACGGGCTGAAACTGTGCCAGTTGAGTCTGCAGGCTGTGCGTCGGCCATCCATTCACCGAGATTCTCAACCATACGGCTTGGATCGAGTTGTTTACGGAGTGGGGCAAAGTCTTCTTGAGGGGCTTTTGCAACTACTTGTAACGACGGTTTTGCATCGCGAGCAGAAATGGTGTCTGGGACAGAAACCGTGGCAGGAAGAGCAGCCTGATCGGGCAGCATGTTTTCAGTCTGTGGCGACGCTGCACCCTGCTGGCTTTTGGTTACCGCATTCGACAATGAAGGCGCAAGCTCACTGCCTGAAGGTTTCGCCGGCGAAGCCGAGGAGACATTTTCTTCGCCAGCTATCTCACTGCGTGTATCGAGAGGTCGAGCAGCTGCTCGATGGGGCGTCCAGCGAAGGCTTTTCGCGGACGGTGCCTCGTTCTCTCCGAAGGCAAAACTCGTACACAGGCCGTTCAGGCACACTACAAGTGCGACAAGTTGAAGCGGATTCTGACGCATGATTCTCTCCTGGATAAGCGTTCACGAATGGCATATGCAGCCATCGTGATTGCTGATGCATTCAGAAAAGTTATCGGAATCCGTACAGCCAGAACTTTTGTAAAAACCAACACCCTCAACGCAGACTGCCTATCGGCCCTAGTTCCAAGGCATTATAGGGCGGAGAGCGAATCCATTGCTTGAGACAGGTCTTCCTCAAGGTCGCCAGCCTCTTCAAGGCCAACAGACAGCCTAATTAGCCCATCTGTTATTCCAACTGCTCGACGAGCCTCCGGTGCATACGCCCCGTGCGACATTACAGCCGGCACCTCAATCAGAGACTCAACAGCCCCAAGGCTGACGGCAAGCTGGAACAGCCGTGTCGATTCAACAAAGCGTTGAGCGCCCTTCACGTCGCTATCAATCTCAAAACTTACCATGGCCCCAAAACCTCCATGATATTGCTTTGCCGCAACGGCATGCCCGGGGTCGTTAGCGAGCCCAGGATAATAGACTCGTTTTACTGATGGCTGATGATGCAACCACGAAGCCAGACGCAGTGCTGTTGCTGACTGTGCGTGAACCCGAAGCTCAAGTGTCTTCACACCCCGACAACACAAAAAGGATTCCAAAGGCCCCATCACGGCGCCAGTTGCATTTTGCATCCAATGCAGCTGTTCACCGACTTCTTGATCACGTGCAACGAGAAGTCCACCGAGCAGATCACTATGCCCACCGATATATTTCGTGGCTGAGTGCATAACAATGTCTGCACCCATCTCCAGC
>CAJQGO010000225.1 GCA_905477565.1 uncultured Planctomycetota bacterium | reverse complement strand
AAAATTTGAGCGGTTTCCAGTAGATCCTTCTTGTGTGTTGCGGTCAGAAAAAACTTTCGATGGACAGGAAAGTGATGGCATGTCAATTGTGTGGCATGGACTTAATCGTGGGCGTGTGGCGCTTGCCGCACAAGCAGCTGGAACCATCAGCCTGTTGTTGAATCAGGCGGCTGTATTTTCAGGCAAGCGACATACCTGGGGACAGCCAATTCAGAAGAGGGAGCTTGTGCTGGGCCGTCTGGGAAGAATGGCATCTGCAAGACTCGCCTGTGAGGCTTTGTCTGGGTGGTCAGCATCGGTAATTGATGGTGGTGGAACAGGAGAACTGGAAGCTATTCTTGCCAAGGTTGTTGCGAGTCGTTGCCTGCGTCAGGTCGCGGTTGATGCTCTAGGGATTCATGGAGGCCGTGCATTCCTCGTTGGTCATCCACTGGGAGATTCTTTTCATGATCATTTTGCTGCTGGGATTTATGAAGGCGAAAGTGATCTGCTTGGATTGGCACTTTTTAAGGGTATTGCGAAGCACCACCCACTTGCATCGAAGAAAAATCCACTGGAATGGATACGATGGAGATGTTCACAAAGCCTGAAGTATTTCACATCCAAGGAAGATGCCACTCTTCTAGACGGGGAACTTCGTGATTTAGCAATTCAAGCTCGTCGTGGTCTTGTCGCCACAAGCGTTGAGGCCGACCAACTCTTGAGAAGGCATGGCAAAAAACTTAGTGAACATCAACTGGTTCTTGCAAATCTTTCAGATCAGATTCAAGGCTTCATTTCGTGTCTTGCTGTCATTCACCTTGCAGATAGGAGAGCTGATAATGCTTCACAGCATGCGGCAATATGTTGGTGTCGTCCTGTAATCATGAAATTTCTTGGGAAACCACTCGGTGGTCGTGATTACGAACGACTCGCAGAACTTGGTCGCTGTTCCTTAGGCAGTCATTCTGACTAGGGGTAACTTGTTGTAATCACTGGCCACCATGAGCAGAGATACCAGGCTCTGGGTGTGGTCCATTCGACGAGCATTTCTAAGTTGTTGAATGAACGCGCTTGAGACGCGCCGCCAAAAAGCTCGTCTAAGAGCCCTTGTGGTTTCTTATACTGAATGACTCGTACTGAATCTTGATTATCTTGAAGATCGGCCAGAACGACTGCTCTGGCAATCGCATCTTCAAGGAATCCAATCTTGTCAACCAGGCCAAATGTGATTGCCTGATTCGCCGTAAACACCTGCCCGGTAGTAACCGCATCAATGGTTTTATCATCGAGTTTCGGGCGACCTTTGCGGACAATATCTTTAAAACGAGTAAACATTTCATCAACAAGATCCTGAACAATGGCTCGTTCTTTCTTGGCCAGTTCTGGTGAACGGTTTTTTGTAACACTAAGCATTTCTTTGAGAGGACCACTGGTAATTGAGTCGTCTGTGACATCAAATCGCTTCAGTAGTTGCGAAAAGTCAAAATGTGGAATTATTACACCAATTGATCCCGTGATTGTTGAGGGCTCAGCAAAAATTGTGTCATCTTGACCACCATTGGCCATTGCTACGTAGTACCCGCCACTCGCCGCAATACTTCCCATGCTAACAACAACAGGCAGATTTCGTTCGGCGGCTAGCTTCTTTAGTCGGTAGTGAAGTTCATCGCTGCCACTTACGGTTCCGCCAGGTGAATCAATACGCAACACAATTGCGCGGACACTCTCATCTGCTTTCACCTGATCTAATTGATGCCTGGCAAATCCTTCACCTCCCATAATGGCACCACGAATCTCAACAATTGCAATTTTATTAGTAGCCTTCTTGGCCATTGAATGGTATTGCTCAATTACTTTTGGATTTGTTTGGAAATATTCAGCATTTGCTCCGAGGGCGACTGCAGCAACAACAACAGAGATTCCAGTAATAATCCATGCCAATCGTCCCCTCCATCGGTCCCAGCTACGCGGTTGTGCAAGGACAGTGTTCGAGGATTCTGTAGCAGCGTGGTCGGACATAATTATCTCCCGAGGGGCAAGGATTTTATCTTTCTAGTTCGGAAAGCAGCCGACAAATGGTCGGTTTCGCCTTTTTTGCACCAAAGCGACACAAATCGAATCTTTCTTGTTACAGTTCGACGTTGCCAGTTTTCAGTATGAATCGCTACCTTACCATTCTCAAGAAAACTGTGTTTGGATATATTTTTTGCCTCCTTCAGGAGTAAATCATCTTGTTTGTTTGTGTGAGTACCGAATGTTTTCCCAACTTGCCGCTTGATCAGGCCATGGAACGTCTGGCAGAACTCGAATTTACGGCAGTCGAAATTGACATCCACGAAGGTGGCACACATCTTCAACCTGAGGATGTTCTTGAGAACGGAGATGCCGCGATTGCAGCTTGCAGTGACCTGCAGCGGCTTCGTCCTGTTGCACTGTCCTTTGCAGCACCAGAAGACGCTAAACTCTATGATAAATTTGATGCTTGTTGCCGACTGGCAAAGACTCTCGATATTGTCACACTTGTTGCTGAAGCGTCCGAGTTGGGCACTCCATTCAACGGTGAGATTGAGCGTTTGAGAAAGTTTGTTGCTATAGCCGCTTCATACGGGATGGTTGTAGGCGTCAAGACAGCCTCTGATCGAATGACGCAGGATGCTGAAACAACAGCCTCGCTTTGCCGGAATGTTCCTGGATTGGGCGTCACGCTTGATCCCAGCCACTCGGTGTTTGGTCATAAAAAGCCAACCTCGTGGGACTCGATCCTACCGAATGTGTGCCATGTTCATCTGCGAGACTCACGTGCAGATAAATTTCAAGTACAGATTGGCAAGGGCACAATTGAGTATGGAAGAATTGCTACTCAACTCAGTCGTGTTGGATACGACCGTGCACTAGGCATTCATCTGCCGCCGCTTGAAGGCGTGGACCAAGTAGGTGAACTTCGAAAGATGAGGCTTTTGCTGGAAACACTCGTCTAAATGTTCTACTTAGATTAAGCGTGTACCGTATCGCCTAATGTAGAACTGGTTTGAATGCGAAGCCTAACGCAGGAGGCTGCCTGTTGATTCAACACGAGTTGCCATTTCTGCATACGCCTGTGACTTTTCAGTGTCACCTTGCTCTGCATACATTGTTGCCAGATTTCCGTAGGCAACAGACAGTGATTGTTCGTCGAGCTTTTCTCGATCGACCGCCTCAACCATGAAGTCCACTCCTGTGCGACTTAAGTCGATTGCATCGTCGCGTCGTTCAACTTGCCAGTAAGAAATTGCCATACTGACAAACGACTCACCAACGCGTCCTAATTCATCGTCTTGGACAACCTGTTCATTTTGATTCCATAACGGAATTGTTTTGTCAAACCAGGTTACGGCAGTAGCATGATCACTCTTGCGGAGACTATGCATGATACCGACCCGGAACATCAGGTCACCCAATTTCTGTCGTTCTGTAGCTGTTAATTCACGGTGTTCAGCTCCACGCTCAAGATACGCTACAGTCAGCGTGGCATTGTCGAGCATGTCCTCAGCGTCACCTCGTTTTCGGGCTGCCTCAAGAGCATCATTCAGGCCGCACCCAACCTGCCAATCGATCTGCCTTCTTCTCCAAGGATCGGTAACTGAGTCACTCAGCTGCTCCCTGATTGCAAGTAGTCGTTTTACCCATGGCACAGCTTCAATAGCGTTTGCTGAGCCAGCAGCTACAGCAAGAACGCCACAGGTCAAATCAAGTTCGAGCCTGTCTCTGCTGGGGTC
>CAJQGO010000224.1 GCA_905477565.1 uncultured Planctomycetota bacterium | reverse complement strand
GCATTGAGTTACTGTCAGGCATCTGTCACCGAATAGGCTAATCGAATGCGTCGCAATCGAGCTAGATAATGGCTTAGTAACAGGGGGCGTTTTGCACCGCCTTATGTAGGGGAGAAAGAAACAAGCCCGAGTTTATGCACCCGAGTAAATTAGATTGCCATGAAGCGGCTGCAGTGTATCGTGATGTTACAATTTGATGAAATTCTGGGAGGGTGCAGCGTTGTGAAGGCACAGAACCAGCAGCGAAACTCGAGGCTCTCGTGACTCGCAACCAAGTGAACAACCATGGCTGATAGAAAGACTAAACAACCACAATCAGCTGAGACCGTGCGAGACGGTGTCACAATTGAAGATATTGCAAAGCGGGCCAACGTCTCAAAAAGTACGGTGTCAAGAGTCCTGAACGGCAGCGCAGTAGTCAATCACCAAAAGCAAGCTGCCGTTCACCAGGCTGTCATTGACTTAAACTATACGCCAAATATGTTCGCTCAGGGGTTGGCAAGTGGGAAGTCAATGACTCTTGGCATCTTGACACAGAATATTGGTAGCCCCTTCTACGATTCAGTTGCTCAAGGAGTAATTGAAGGCTTAGCAGGATCTGGTTATTCCCCGACTGTTATTGATAGAAGATGGGAACAGACAAGAGATGCAGCCTCAATTGAAACACTTATTTCACGAAAAGTTGATGGAATTCTTATTGTTGGTGGTGATATGTCTGCATCAGAACTTCAGTCTTACAAAAAGCAACTACCAATTATTGTTGCAGCGAGAGAGGTAAAAGGCTTTGAAGGACAGTGCGTCTCAGTCAATAACAAAAAAATCGGTTACCTAGCAACAAAGCATCTTCTGGAACAGCGGCATACACGGATTGCATTTATTCATGGCATAGAGGGTCACCCCGATGCCCAGAATCGTTTCGCAGGCCATCTTGAGGCCCTTGAAGAGGCTGGTATCAGTCGGTCTGATGAACTTGTTTATCAAGGAGACTTTAGTGGGCACGCAGGACTCATGGCCGTCAATTATCTGCTCGATCATGGCATACGTTTTAGTGCAATAGTCGCTGCGAATGATATGGTTGCATTTGGTGCAAGGCTGGCTCTCTATCGCCGCAGTATCGGCGTTCCAGATGATGTTTCAATCATTGGGTGTGACGACCAGGCGGAAGCAGCCTTTATGACACCGCCATTGACGACCATGCGGCAGCCTTCGTATGAAATGGGAGTTGTTGCCTCAAGAGCTCTTCTTTCGTTGATAAGCAATGAAGACTATGGGTGGTCTGAATTAGCTCCAGAATTGCAAATTCGTGAAAGTGTAAAACGTTTCACAAGTTAAGGTTGCAACGGAATCTTCATGGGCAGATCAGCTCTGGTCATACTATTCCTTTAAATCAAAGAGCCGCCTTAACGCTTCAAGAAGCCCATGAGGTGGACCTGCCTTACTTTCACTTCGCAGGGAAGCCATAGGGGGATGGAGCATCTTGGCAGCATACCTTTCAAATGCCTGTCGAATTTCCTTCTGACTACTTTCGTCAAGATTCGGAAGCTTTCGGAAAAGTCGATCAAGCTCGACCTCACCGGTTTCATTCCAGCCAGCTCGGAGTTGCTCAATCACCGGAACGGTTGATCGATGGTGCATGTCTCCCATGAACCGACGAGTTTCTTCATCAACAATTGTGAGTGCTGCTGGAAGTTGTTTTTGTCTTCTACGGCGATTGGAATCACAAGCCTGACCAAGATCATCGATCGAGTAAAGCCAAACCCCTGGCCTGGTACCGATACGTGAATCGAAGTCGCGAGGAACCGCAAGATCGAGAACAACAAGGGGACGTCCCTGCCGCTGATCTTGAACTCTTTGGAAGAGATCAAGCGTTACTACTGGCTCTGAAGAACCGGTCGTACTGACAACAAGGTCCGCATCAACAAGCTCACGAGATATGTTGTTGTAATCACCGGCTTGAGCATCAAGTCGTTGTGCCAGACTGTGAGCTCGCTCCACTGACCGATTGATAATTCGGATGTTCTGTGCCCCAGCGTCACGAAGGTAACGAAGGGTTTCGGCTGCCATTTTTCCTGCACCAATAAGAAGCACACGTTTGTCATCAAATCTTTCAAACACACCACTGGCAAAATCAGCAACCGCGATGCTCGGAATTGATAATCGTTCCCGTCCGACAGCTGTTTCAGTGGTTACACGTTTTGCAGCTCGTAAGGCTGCCTGAAAGAGTTCTCCAGTAAGAGGTCCAGTCGTCCCACTTTCCTGAGCAAGCTGCCATGCTTGTTTCACCTGTGCAACGATCTGAGGTTCCCCGAGAACCATGCTGTCGAGTCCGGCTGCAACACAAAATAGATGTTTCACAGCAGCAGTTCCTTGTTCACCACCGAGAACTCTTTCGACATTTGCAGGATCAACACCCCGGCACTCTGCTAGAAACATCGCTAACTCATCTGGTGGAGGCGGCCCTCGGCGTTCCTCGTCAGCAGCGTACAACTCGATTCGATTACAGGTCGACAAAAGGACAGCTTCGCTTCCCGGAAACTGTTGCTGAAAACGCGCCAGTGCCTCAGTTGCTTGCTCTGATGAGAAAGCCAGTTTTTCACGTAGTTCGATCGGGACAGTGCGATGACTTCCCCCTGCGAAGGCGAGGCTCATGAAGCATCTCCAGCAGGAATGGTTATGACTGCGGCATTCCCCTGTGAAGGGGCAAGTCCGTGCTGTGTACTTCCAAGTACCCCCCACAAAATTGAAATCGTGAGCATCGTCAGGCTAACGAGTGATAAAAGTGCTATGACTCTTCGGCCAATTGCACGTTGTCGCATAGCTCGTGAGGTACCAGCTACGATTATGAGCCAGGCGACGAGTGCTCCCATGCGAAGAACAACAGGATCAGTCCACGGTACGCTCCCCAAAAGACCATGTTGTTGATTGACAATATTTAAGATAATTCCTGATAGAAATCCGAGGCTTCCCGACACAGCAGCGGTCACTGTCATTCGTGATGACCAGGTCGATAGTTTTTCCAAGCTCGGCATACGAAATCCTTGAAGGGGAGCCTGTTTCCGATTAAGCCGCCCAGCCTGAATGAGCCACATGCCGCCCGCGAGGCCACCAAGTACAACAGCGACGCTCATCACAAGATTGAAACTCCCGTGTATGACGCCCCAAATTTGTGTCGCAGGACTTTGTGGAAATGGTTCCCGGCTTGAAAGTTCAGCAGCTCCAAGAAGAGCTAATACAACAGGGAGAACAAAAAGACCCACGGGTGTTCTGGGATTAGAGACGGTCATCCAAAGAGATCCAGCTGCTAAAAGCCAAGCAGCCAGAAGGTACCAATCAAACTCACTCGATAATGGTATGGAAGGAAGCGTGGTTGAACGCCAGATAAGATATAGGCTGTGTGCAACCAGACCTGCGGTCACAAAACCAATCATTGTGATGCCTCGGACTCCAGACCGAAACCAGAGTCGACTTGCCTCAAATATGAGCGCAACACCATAGCTGGCAGCAAAACAGACAACAGAAATTCGTGAGATGAAATCAGCCATAGAAACCCTAGTTAAAAAACTCAGCCCAAACGTGTATCACATATCTTCCAAAGAACATGAAATCAGGGAGTTATCTGAGGCAGATTGAGTATGGATAGCACGAGACCTGGCCGCAGCCTTCCTTACATGAATCAGACTATCTAACTATTTTCCGTTTGGAATCTTCTTATTGTACCCAAAGAATAGACAACTTTGAGCCAACAACCTGCTTGCTACAAACTATACTGAACCTCATGAACCCAGATTCTGATTCCCCGGACAAAAAAGAGCCAGCCACTGGCAACGTCGAAGACTCCCTTTTTATGAGGGCATGTCGCCTCGAACCGGTATCTCGTCCACCTGTTTGGCTAATGAGGCAGGCAGGTCGATATCTTCCCGAATATCAAGCCATTCGCAATAAAGTTACGTTCTTGGAACTTTGCAAGAATCCGAAACTTTCTGCTGAAGTTATGTTGGCAACAGTGGATCGACTGGGTGTAGATGCAGCAATTATTTTTAGTGACTTGTTGCCGCTATTGCAGCCGATGGGCCTCGAATTGGAATTCACTCCTGGGGAAGGCCCAGTCATTCATAATCCACTTCGTACTCGTACAGATCTCAATCGATTTCATGAGCTTGTTGATGTCGATTCTCTCAGCTTTGTTTTTGAGACAGTACGTACAACACGTGCCGGTCTTCAAAAAGAATTGCCAGTCATTGGTTTTGCGGGAGCTCCATTTACTTTGGCTGGATATGCCATCGAAGGAGGAACAAGTCGCAACTGGTTGCGTACCAAACGATTTATGCTGACGAATCCTGATGCATGGCATGAACTCATGGAAAGACTTGCAAGGACGATTGGTAGATATCTTCATGCTCAATTTGACGCTGGAGCGAATGCGGTGCAGGTCTTTGACAGCTGGGTAGGCTGTCTCTCACCAGAACACTATCGTGAATTCGTTTTGCCCCACAGCCGGACCGTCTTTGAATCACTAGCTGGGCGAGGACCAATTATCCATTTTGCAGCGGGCAATCCAGCGTTATTACCACTTGCTGCCGAAGCCGGTGGTACGGTCATGGGTATTGATTGGCGAACTGAATTAGATCATGCCTGGCAGCAGGTGGGTTATGATCGAGGTGTGCAGGGTAATCTCGACCCGGCCGTGCTTCACACTACTCCTGACGTTGTACGTCGTCGTACGGAAGACATTCTTTCACGTGTAGCGGGACGTCCCGGACACATCATGAATCTCGGTCACGGCATATTGCCAGAGACTCCAGTTGAAAACGTACTGGAGTTCATTGCGACCGTTAAACAAAAATAAAAAACGAGTCAACTCGTAGTCATATCACAGGCGAATTCGTCAAATATTTTTCGTCTGTGTTTCTGAGCGAATTGGGGTAAAACTAAGAGTTGGTT
>CAJQGO010000223.1 GCA_905477565.1 uncultured Planctomycetota bacterium | reverse complement strand
TCGGCTGGGCACTCTGCTCGGCGCGACTCGCGAGTGCGGCACTCGTTACCGAGTCTGGCCAGCTCAGACCAGTCGATCAGGCGGCTCCGCGATACCACCGCGGATATCACCGCGCTCTTGCATGGCACCATCGCCGGTGCCGCCTTGTCTCCTTAGCCCTGCGAAGCCCACGCTTTGTTTCCACATCAGTACAGCTCGCCAGTTATTTCCCGCACCTTACTGGAACTGTCGCACGGCTTATTACTGGCAATTCCCCGCTTGGATAACCTCTACCCTAGAACAGAAGCGATGTGATCCAGACATATCCAATTGCCAGAATAATCTGAACCACAGCAAAGGCTGAAGCGACTTTTACAAAACCAAGAAACGTAAGCGGGAGTCTGTTTTTATGGATGATCGTCATGGCAACAACCGTCGAGGCTGACCCGATGGGCGTGATATTACCGCCGAGGTTGGCCCCGTAGATTACACACCACCAGAACGGTGATCCCGGGTTGCTTCCTTCCGAGCCAACTACAAGAGGATTCACCGCAAGAATCTTTGCCAACACTGCAGCAAGAGGAATATTATCGGTAACGGAACTCGCAGCAGCCGCACTCACGAGAAGTGAGGCCTGAGCGGCTGGGCCCGGCAGGCTCAGCATTGCCCCAATACCCTCCCCAATAATTGCGAGCACCTCCGCCTGCTCCATGACATAGATGACAACAAAGAGTGACGCAAAAAACCCAAGCAAGTCCCAATCGACTGCCTTGTAGAACGTGTCGACCTCGTGCTTATAAAACCACAATGCAAGTCCGGCAAAGAAAAGAGCCACAAACCCCATGCCAAGTTCATCAAGGTCCCATGGCAATGCTGATTGACCTGCTAGACACACAATGAACCCCAAGAGTAGCAGTACCGAACACCAGAAGAACCGAACGGATGGAACACTCTCCTTCTCATCAAACCCGGCGACCAACTCGGCTGCGACTTTTTTTTCCTCGTCAGTAACAAGACCTTTTACACCGAAAGTCAGACGAGCTTGAAAAAGCGTAACGAGTGTTGCAACTCCAACAAAAGGTGCAGCGGTCAGGAAAAATGGAACAAACCCGATCCCTGCAGCCTGCCCGACAATGATATTGGGCACGCTACTTATAAGGGTGAGGAGCCCACCTACATTGGTAAGAAGGCCTTCGGTGATGAGAAATCCTAGCAGCAAATCGCGTCGTTCCAGTTTGCCCAAAGAGACTGTTGTTAACGAGCCAACAATAATCATTGCCGTCACGTTGTTAAGTACCGCAGAGAAAATGACTGTGAGGGCACCGTAGAAAACCAACAGGCGCCATGGGTCACCCTTTGATTGTTTTGTGAGTTTGATAGCGAGCCAGGTGAAAATTCCTGATCGACTCGTCACTTCTACAAACAGGCTTGCGCCGAGGATGATGGTAATAACGGACCAGTCGATTGCCGGGACATAGATAGGGAGTGCAATCTCATGTCCATTGGGCAGCGTAATACTGCCAAATGGCAGCATGGGATGCGCACGATCCGTGAAATATCCAATGACCGTCTCTGTTACGAGGCAGAAACCTGCAAACGTCCCTACGATCAGTGATTTTTTTGCATGAATCTTCTCTTCAAAAGCAAGACACGCGACCATTCCAATAAGGACAAACAGATAGAAGCCGGTGACCCATCCAGGGACTTCATGTTCAACGACGTCACTCAGTGCGAAAAATATACTCACAGCCAGAGCATCCCTGCCTTGATCCAAAAGGGTAATCGAAAACTAGAGTAAGAGTTGAGCAACGTCTGTTAATTCCACACTGAGCGCATAGGCCATTCCATGCATGGCAAGCTGATCGTTATCTTTTGTATTTGTGACGAGAAGATCAACGGCGTATCGAGACACAAGGTTTTTGTACCGGGCTACCCGGTGCCCAAATTCAACAATCTGCTCAACGGTGAGATTCACACCTGCGTCCTTTAATCCTTGAATACACGATTCTGCATAGTGCGTTGGTATTGCTACTAACTGTTCTGCAATGAGTTCCTGCGCCTGCTCGGTGTTAATTTGGGGTATGCGGCGGATTGCATTCGACCATTTCTATGATCCAGTCGTTATCAAAAATGGAGCTTACATGCCACCAAAGTTACCTGGATATAGTATCCAGATGAAGGAGCAAAGTCTTATTGACTACTGTTTCCCAACTGGTAAGATTTGGCGCGACGAAGCCAAACAAGCTGCAGCCACCAACAACTGGAGAAAATCTCGTGACCATTTCATCTCTGAGTGGACAAAGCTTGCTTCTTCTTCTCATGATATCATCAAGCATACCGATTCATCATATCAAGATTTGGCTCAAGGTATCTTTGAGTCCATTTCAAGTGGAGGATATCCTGAACTTATTGCTCCAAAGAATGCTTCTCAAAATCAAAGAACTGGTTTGAATGTTGCATCTCTTGAAGCATATGAAGCTGAATCGCCAGTTAGAGTAGCAGAAGAAGAACCAGCCGCTGAAGAAGAACAACAA
>CAJQGO010000222.1 GCA_905477565.1 uncultured Planctomycetota bacterium | reverse complement strand
CGGTTACTGGCCGAGCCAATGAAGTCGATGGGATTGCCGCCATGCAAATTCCCGTTGTTGGCCCAAAAGCAGCAGCAACAGTCATCGTTGAAGGAAAGAAGTTCGGTGATGAGTGGGGCGTGACGCTTCTGGAAATTCGCCCGAAGAATGGGGATGAGAAACTCTCACTGACCGCCGATCTTGCTGCACGAAGCGGAGTTGAGACACCGAAATTTGATCCGAATGCGACCCAGCCAACTTCTCCTAAAACTGCTCCACCTCCAGCCGAAATAACGATTGAACTGCCACCCGGACTACCCGGACAGGAGTAAGTGCTTTTTCAAGTCATCTCACGAAGGCGGGCAAGCTCTTCTTCACGGCCAATGACAAGTAAAATCTGATCCTGAATGAGTTTTGTCCGCCCTTCAGGAAACATCTGAAAGCGTCCTTGCATCACATCTCGTAAGCCCAACACGAAGACGCCGACTGAATTACGAAGGTCTGCCTCAGCAAGTGTCTTCCCTTCAAGTGATTCTGGCACCGTTATTTCGACCACACTGTACTCAGGATCAATTGGTAAAAAATCAAGGACGTTTGGCCAACTTGACTTGTCAGCGAGTTCTTTCGCAACCTCCTCTTCTGGAAATACCACTCGATTGGCACCAAGGTGTGACAAAATCTTTCCGTGTTCTTTTGTCACACCCTTCACAACTACATCTCGAGCACCAAGTTCTTTCACATGCAACGTAGCCAGAAGTGATCGAGAGATTGTTTCCCCAAGCGATATAAAAACTGACGTCGAGTCTTTAATAGGTAAATTTTCGAGTAACTCTCGATCAGTTGCATCACCAATAATTGCCTCCTGAATCACATTCTTGACAGCATCCAATCGGTCACGCCGCTGATCCACGCCGGTCACCCGACAGCCGTTTGCTGCGAGTTGAGTCGCGAGCGCAGAGCCGAAAGAACCCATTCCAAGCATGATAAAACGTTTGCTACTGGTTGAAGGCATCGCACGTTAGCCGACAAGCGGCTCCTCCTCAGGGTAGTTGGGCTGATACGCAGGCCGCTGCCGAGACAGCGCTACTGCAACGGTAATGGGACCAAGACGGCCCAGAAGCATCAAGACAGCCAAAATAAACTTTCCAGGAATTGTGAGCGATGCAGTAATACCAGTCGACAGCCCGACTGTTCCGAGTGCTGAAATACATTCAAAAGAAGCATCGAGAAACCAGCGTGGTCGCTCAGCCGCCTTTCCTCCACTTTCGACACCCAGGAGCGCTACGAGTGCAACAAATGCAATTGCCACGAAAACTAGTGCTGTAGCGGTTGCTCGTTCCACTGCCCGCTCTGGAATAGTTCGCTTTGCAAAATTAGCTCGTTCCTGTCCACGAAAGCTCGCTCCAGCTCGGGTAAGTAGTGTCATGAAAGTACTGACTTTAAATCCCCCGCCTGTAGAACCAGGGCCTGCGCCTATCGCCATGAGAAGTATCGTAAGGAAGAGTGTCGCACTCGCCAGACTTCCATACTCGACTGTATGAAAACCCGCAGTACGGCATGTCGTCGTATGAAATAGTCCTAACAAAATACGGTTTGACAACGGCTGGCCTGCCAAAACACCATCTGACTCGAACACCCAAAAACTTACAGCGCCGAAAGTGAGCAGAACAGCTGTTCCTAATAACATCAACTTCGAATGCATATGCAGTCTATCCCAGAGGGATTCACGATTCCAAAGACGTGACGTGATATCAAAAAGCACCGGAAAACCGAGTCCGCCGACGATAACAAGACCGCAAATAATCAGGTTCACGGGAATATTGGCGCTGTAGGCCACGAGACTGTCGTCTCCCAGAGAAAACCCCGCATTGCAAAACGCAGACACAGAATGAAAAGCCGCTCTCCAAATGACTTCGAGAGGCTCACGACTGCCCCACGTTGCAGCGGTCAGCAACAGAAAGCCAATCAGTTCTGCTGACAGAACAACTACGAAAACCATTAAAGCCAACTGACGAAGACCTCGTGCGGATTTAATTCCTAAGGTTTCGGCAATCACCGCCCGCTGCCTAACAGTTGCTTCTCCACCAATCTGGAAGATAAGCAGGGTTGTGATCGTCATAATTCCGAGACCGCCAAGCTGAATGAGAACCAGAATGACCCCCTGTCCGAAGGGTGAAAAGTCTTCGACGGTGGATCGCACTGTCAGGCCTGTTACGCAGCAGGCACTGGTTGCAGTAAATGCAGCATCGACAAGGGTTAATGGTGGTTGTGCTGGCGCACGTGCTGCCGGAAGAGCCAGCAAGCCGGTCCCAATTGCAATTGCTCCGAGGTACGTAAAAAACGACCAGCGAGCGGAATAACTGGCGAGAGATCCTGTAAATTCAGCCATCTGATGCGGCGACTTGGGGTTGTAAACCCTGGTCCACCACCCAAAACTCGTCCCAAAGCGTACGGCGACGGTCGCGCACTGACCTCGGAACCCGAACATACATGATACTTTCCAGACCTCGAGTCAGGCAAACCTTCATGCCGAGAGCCCCGCACGAACGAAAAAACCAAAACCTTTTCCCAAATGTTTGACTCTGGCTGCAAGACGTACATAATGCAGAGGTTCACCTCGGTAATTGCAACCTGCCACGGCATTCATGCCGTCCCCGCCGCAGCGTTCGGTAGCCTTCAGGCTGTCGCGTAAACAACCGATTGAGCACAAAAGTTTGAGGTTCGGGTTTGCCCGTTTCTCTGTAGTCTGATCACGATCGTTTTATCTGTAAGGAGTGGTTGGTTTCCATGGCCAGAATTCGAAATGTATTCGAGATTATCGAGCTGTACGGGCACGATGAAAACTTTGTTCCTCATGTAAGTGAAGAATTTACACCAACGACGGCACCTGCTGGTTCTCGTCAGAAAATAGATGTTCTTGCTGAAAGAATTCAGCGTGGCATGCCCCTTTGGCACCCCGAAGATTCAACAGACTCAACTGATCTTGTCACGGCTGGTAATACTGCCTGAGTTTGAATCAAAAAATTATTTAACGGTAAAAAGTAAGTCAGTCTCTTCAAATGGAAGAACTGGCTTATTTTTGTTACCGAACGCACACTTCAAGGGATTAATGACTTCCACGACCTCGGAGAGCAACTGCAATATCTCGTTTCGCTGTCTGTTCTTTAAGTTTCTGTCGCTTGTCGTGAACCTTCCGACCTCGACCAATTCCAAGAAGAACTTTTACTCTCCCTTCTTTGAAGTACGCCTTCAAAGGAACTAGTGTCAAGCTTTTCTCGTAGGCGAGACTTGCAAATCGGACAATCTCTCGGCGATGGAGCAAGAGTTTACGAGGTCGTTTGGGCTGATGATTCAGTTGGTTTGCCTTCACGTACTCCGGAATATCGCATCCAATAAGCCAGACTTCGTTCTCTTTGACTCGGCCATATGCCTCGTCTAGTGACATTTTTCCCGATCGAAGACTTTTCACTTCGCTTCCAACAAGTGCAATGCCACATTCGAGGGTGTCAAGAATTTCGTAGTGATGCCTGGCTTTCCTATTTTCTGCGACAACACGTTCAGCAGGATTGTCCTTCGCAGATGCACCTTTCCTCGGTTTTCCGCTATTTGTCGGTTTTGGTGTCACCATCTGGTTTGTCCGAGAAAAATTGAGTTGATGTAAGACAACCCTCGTTCATGCGATCTTTCTTCTATGAAGGTACACTACTAATCGGTTCATCAGGCAGTATTACCTTATTTTGTCATCATTTGAGCAAAACAGGATACGACATGACTCATTCTTTTTTTTCAAGTAGAGCCCCGGCATATCAAGCCTTCAGACTTTTTGCTGCCAGTCTCATTTCAATAGCCTCTCTAAATAGCATCTTTGCTGCAGATTGGACCGACTGGCGAGGCCCTCAGCAGAACCGTCACACAACTGAAAAACAACTCGTCACATCATTCGATCCTGATTCAGGTGAAAACATTCTTTGGAGTCATGACGGAGCTGGTGGAATTTCAACACCTGTCATCATGAATGGGCGTCTCTACACGCTCGTACGTCATGAACCCGGCACTTCAGAGGAGGCTGAAAAAGTCATTTGCATTGATGCAAAGACAGGAGAAACACTCTGGGAGAACATTTTCAATGTGTATCTTTCTGATGTACCAGCAGAACGAGTTGGGTGGTCATGTGTAATCGCTGACCCACACACGAATCAAGTCTTTGCTCATGGAGTATGTGGTGTATTCACTGCTATGGATGCGGTTTCGGGGGAGACCAACTGGCAGCGATCCTTGCATGAAGAATTTGGTTTTCTATCGACGTACGGCGGCCGAACAAACAGGCCACTTGTTTTTGAGGATCTCGTAATAGCCAGCGCCGTTGTCACTGGATGGGGAAGGACAGCAAAACCCGCGCATCGTTTCTTAGGTATGGATGTCAACACGGGAGAGGTTCAATGGATGAATGGAACCCGAGAACTTCCGGCAGACACGACCTATTCGACTCCTATGTTTGCTGCGATTGATGGTGCCGCAGCAATGGTCTTTGGCTCAAGTGATGGAAGCATCTGGAATCTTCAGCCAAGAACTGGACGGCCAATCTGGAACTTCCGCTTTTCTCGCCGTGGCCTGAACGTGGCACCACTTGTTACAAAAGAAGGTGTTTATATCTCGCAGGCTGAAGAAAACCTCGATAGCACATCAATGGGTGCAGTTGCGAAACTCAAACTCACCGGTAGTGGAGACGTAACCGAAACAAATCTTCTTTGGCAACATAAAGCCGTGACAGCCGGAAAATCTATGCCGGTCGTTATCGAAAATAGAGTCTACTTCGTCGAAGATGGTGCTAAAGTCCATGCTTTTGATCGAACCACGGGCAAACCTATCGGACGGCCTACGCGACTTTTAGGCACGATTGTTCGGGCTAGTCCACTTATTTCAAACGGCCTCCTCTATGTGTGTTCCACGAGTGGATGGCATGTCCTGAAACCGACAGACAGCGGGCTTTCATTTGTGCATCGGATGCGACTTGCAGAAGAAGATGAAGTAACTGCTTCACCAATCGCTTGGAACGGCAGGCTTTATCTGACAACAGGTGAACGGCTGTATTGCTTAGGTAATGCAGAAACTCTTGCTGCTTCATCTGAGGCTGGTGTTGATTCGCTTGGTGGCTCTCGGTCGGAACGCATATCAAACATCACTAAGACGCCAGCCGGTCAACCAGCATGGGTTCAAATTGTGCCAGCTGAGTCGTTGATTGGTGCAGGAGAGTCAGTTGACCTGAGAGTTAATTTATTCGATGCAAAGGGTCGTTTTATTAGAGAGACACCAGCAACTTTCACTTCTGATTCAGGAACCATCACTAAAACAGGACGGTATACAGCTCCGGAAAATGCACATACAGGCGCGACTATCACAGCCAGCATTGGTGAACTGTCTGGAACAGCACGCGTTCGTTCAATGCCACCTCTACCATGGAAGTTCACTTTTGATGACATTGATCTAGAGC
>CAJQGO010000221.1 GCA_905477565.1 uncultured Planctomycetota bacterium | reverse complement strand
GTCGAGATAGCAATCGATGCCGTTGCTAATTTAGGTAGTTACGCTGAATTTGAAATCATTGCTGGAGAAGGTGAAGTGCCACTGGCTCGGGATTGTGTTGAGTCTTTGGCCCGTGAACTGGGTTTGGAAAATCCTGAGCCGGCTAGCTATCTAGAACTTTTGGTCCGAGGGCAGGAAGCGCCTCGTTAGTCTTTATGGGCTTTCCTTCGGCACCAGATTTTCAACAATTCAGGATCCCGCTTTCGCGAACAATAGCATTTGTTTCATCAAGTAAGATCACAGCAGGTTTTGCGTCATCGGCCTCTACAGGAGAATACTGCCCGTAGGACATAATAGTGAGCCGATCACCAATCTTTCCAAGGTGTGCTGTTGCTCCATTGAGTTCAATCACTCCGCTGCCAGTGGCACCATAGATGCAGTAGGTCTCAAATCGTTCTCCATTTTCAAGGTTCCCTACTAATATTTTTTCATAGGCCCGGAGTCCAACACGCTCTGCTAAGTCACGAGCAATAGTGAGGCTTCCTTCGTAATCAACTGATGCACCAGTGACAGCAGCTCGATGAATTTTTGACTTGAGTAAGCAAATGGTCATGGCTTTTCCGGTCCAGGTAAAAGTGGGCGAGAAAAAATGATACAAACAGGCTTTGGGACTTTGGTAATACGATTCGTGAATGAAAGTTTGCCTGTGGTAGGGTCGATCGTGAAGGCAGTAACGGTTCCAGATGCCTGTCCCGCCGCGTAAAGCCGGTTGCCGCCTGGGGCAATTACGAAATGACGAGGTGTCTGGCAATGAGTCGGCTCGACACGTTTGAGTGAGAGCTTTCCGCTTTGTTCATTGATTCCAAATAGCGAAATCGAATCGTGCCCACGGTTTGATACGTAAAGAAACTTTCCGGATGGATGAATGGCGATCTCTGCAGTTGAAAACCTGCTACGTTCGCTGACAGAATCGGGAATAGTGCTTACAGACTGTAGCTTCTTAAGAGTTCCCTTTTCAGTATCAAACTGGAAAGCAGTTACTGTCATGTCGAGTTCGTTGTTGGCATAGCCAAATGGTAGCCGAGGATGCATTGCAAAGTGCCTCGGTCCACCCCCCGGTTGCGTTGAGGTCGATGTGTGAGGTGTCAATAAGGCAGCAGAAACATCAAGGTTATGAACAAAAACTCGATCAGCCCCTAGGTCACAACTAATTGCAAATTTGCTATCGGGTGTCGCATTGATAGAGTGTCCGTGCGGTGTTTCTTGGCGTGTTTTATTCGGACCATCACCGGTGTGTTGAATGAACCCGCTGGGCCCACCCTCTTTATTGGTGGTGAGGGGGAGAAGGCTTCCGTCGTCATCAATTCCTAGGCAAAGAGTGCTCCCACTTCCATAGTTGGCGGCGAGAAGAACCTTACCTTGAGTATCAAGTGAAAGATGGCACGGGCCTTTTCCATTTGATGGTTGCACGCTTTGCTGAGTGAGGTGGCCGTTTTTCATATCAATCGTAAAACTGATAATGCCTCCCGTTGGCTGGCCATTCAGGTCAGCAATTTCTGAGACCGCATAAACTACGGCAAGTGTTGGGTGAATCGCGAGGAATGAAGGATTCTTTACCTTGCAAGCTAAGTCTGGCGTACTTATGTCACCCGTGTTTTCATCATAACGAGAGACATAGATACCCTGTCCTCGAGGAGGTTTTCCTGTGTAGGAGCCAAACCAGACAAAGTGTTCGGCTTGAACGAAGCTTGTGGGCCATGAAAACAAGAAAATTAAGAGGATATACGACAAGAACCGGCGTGCTTGCAGAGAGAAGACCTGCTTCTTGAAGCAATGCATATATTGAGATGTGGCTATCATGAATCGAAAAAAGAGCTGTGGTTGCTGTTCGCGTTAGGATGCTAAGACAATCGTTCGAAGAGTCTCTAGTGTAACCACTTTTCATGCGGTTGCTTTCTTTTGAAAATAAGATGATTTCATCCAAACAAATACTCAAGAATAATGAAAAAAAAGGCTCCTATCGTGCCGAAGTGGATTCCTATGAGCCTCGGAATATTGCTTGTCTGGTGACGTATCAGGTTGTTGCTCGTGTCGGGTGGATCTTCAAAACAGAAACCGTGATCATGCCAGCGGTTCTTGATGCCTGTATTGCCTCTGGAATGCTTCGTGGCTTTCTCCCTGTTCTCAACCGCATTGGGACAAGTCTCTTTCCATTGGTAGTTGCCCCATTCGTTTCACGCACAAAATCTATTCGTTTGTTTTTGGTTGCAACGACAATAGGCTTGTCTCTTTGTTTTGCTGTTCTGTCAGTAGCATGGTCTCGTCTCTTGAACGATCATCCGTTCTTTCTTGCGATTGTATTCCTTTGTACATACGGTTTTTTTTCAGCAATTAATGGGTGTAACCAATTGCTGGTTGCAACATTGCAAGGCCGCTTGATATCCGCTGGACGTCGAGGAAGAGTTTTGGTCTTGAGTGTGACGAGTGGCAGTGTCATTGCAATCATGGCCGCATTCGTTGCGCTAGGACCATGGCTACAAGAACCTAATGGGTTTGTAAAGATTTTTGCAGCGACAAGTTTCTTTTTTTTTGCTGCTGCTGTTGTCCCATTTTTTTTTAAGGAACCAGAAAATTCTTTCACCGCTAAATCTCGTAAGGTATCTGGTGCTGTGCAATCGCATTCATTCTGGCAGTTGCTTACTCATGACAGGTCACTTGCTCGGCTTGCTGTGGTGGCTGCATGTTTTTCAGCTGCCATGATTCTTTTTCCACATTATCAAGCGTTTGCACGTGAGCGCTTTGGGGATACGAGTCACTCTCTGCTGACATGGATTGTTGTCCAGAACATAGCCACTGGTCTTGCAAGCCTGGTGGTCGGGCCTCTGGCGGATCACCGGGGAAATCGTCTAGTCATTATTGGGCTGCTTGGTTGTTGTACAGGAACACCACTTTTTGTAGCCGGCTTAACCATGGTTTCTCAACCAGTTGCAATGCAGTGGTTTTGGCTGGCTTATATTCCACTCGGTTTCAATCCAATCATGTTACGAATCATCAGTAATTATGCACTTGAACTTGCGTCAACGACGGGTCTTCAGCCGCGTTATGTGAGCCTTGTCGGAGGGGCAATGGCTCTACCCTTTGTCTTCTCTCCTCTCGTAGGGTGGGGCATTGATGTTTTGGGTGGAGTTCCATTTTTTCTTGCCGGTGCAGTCATCATTGCCTCTGGAACGCTAGTTGCGTTTGGGCTTCCGGAGCCACGGAACAGTCAGGCCAACATGTAGAAATCATGAGAAATAAAAGAAAATTGATCTGTAATGAGAGCGTGTTAACTGAAATAATGTTCACTCATCTTCAAAAAGGGTAACCCACAATAATTTTATGCGAGTCTTTCTTTCTGCCGGTGAACCATCAGGTGATCATCATGCGGCCCTCCTCTGCAGGTCCATTAAGGAGCAGTGCCCCGAGGCCGTTTGTGTCGGGCTTGGTGGGCCAAAGATGGAGCATGCGGGCTGTGACCTTATTGCTGACATGACTCAATTAGCAGTGATGTGGTTTTTCCGCGTACTAGCCAAAATTCATTGTTTTGTCGATTTGGCCAGAAGGGCCGAAAGAAGTTTTCTGGATGAACGCCCTGACATTTGTGTGCTCGTCGACTTTCCTGGTTTCCACTGGTGGTTAGCCTGGCGTGCCAAGCGACACGGTATCCCTGTTGTTTTTTATTGTCCGCCCCAAATTTGGGCATGGGCAAGCTGGCGAATTCACAAGATGCGGCGGCTGATTGATCATGTTTTGTCAGCGCTACCGTTTGAGCACGACTGGTTTGTGTCACAAGGAATTTCCAGTACGTATGTGGGCCATCCTTTTTTCGATGTACGGCATGCCCCTGAAAAAGATAAAAAGCCGACAGAGGAAAAGCCTTTGGTACTTTTGCTGCCCGGATCACGTGGACAGGAAATTGAAGCAAATCTAAAAAGCCTTCTTCTTGCCGCAAAGAAAATAGAGCAGAAAATTCCACGGATAAATCTTGTTGTTGCTGCACTCCACGAGCGTCATGCAAAGTACATCAATGAGTTAATAAAAAGCTCCCCGGTCGGGAATTACCCAAATCAATTTGCCGTAGAAGCTGGAAAAACAAGCGAATTAATTCCCCAAGCGACTGTCGCTGTCTGTGTGAGTGGCTCAGTATCACTGGAACTACTCGCTGCTCGAGTGCCAACGGTTATGGTTTTTTCACTCTCCGGTTTGGCATACGTGGTTCAGAGTTGGATGAGGCATTGCCGGTCTTTTACACTTGTAAATCTTTTGGCTATGTCAGATCCAATAGGGCCAGTCAATCCAGTATTCTGGCCGCCTCGTCAACCACCATCTCCGGACCCCAAAATGCTTTATCCGGAGTATCTGACAGTCGCGGATCCTTCTTCCGCTCTTGCTGACCACGTTGTGGAGTGGCTTACAAATCCAAAGGTATATAAAGAGACGGTGACAGCATTGGAAAAGCTTGCAAGTAAGGTGGCCCAGCCGGGTTCAGCGTCTCGAGCAGCAGAAGTAATACTCAACATTGCTACAGATGGTTTTTCTCCATCGAATGATGACAAAATTATTGCTGTTCAGCATACTGAACAGGCGGCATAATAAAAAAATGTTACTCGCTGAGCCACAGTCGACGCCTGCTGACTTTCACTTTCACATTGGTCAAATCCCTGTACGGGTGACTGGATGGTTTTGGCCAGCAGCGGGCTTGTTTGGCTGGGGTCTAGCCCAGTCACTTGCTGGTGACGATACGCGAACACTCTTAGTCTATTTAGCCGCGTGGGTGCTTGTTGTTTTTTGCTCCATTCTTGTCCATGAACTTGGACATGCTCTTGCATTTGCTGCATCCGGCCAGTCATCGCGCATAGTTTTGTATCACTTTGGTGGCTTGGCGGTACCAACCGGAATGCCCGCTTCGGCACTCAGTAGTCCTTTGCGGCGGTTGGTCGTTTCAGCAGCGGGTCCAGTTGCTCAACTGTGTCTTGCGACGGCTGTCATAACTATGGTGATGGTGCTTGGATATCAGGTACCGGACCCAGGGTTTTTAAAGTTACTGCCAATTGTTGGAAATTCTTTGGAAGAAGTTTCGTTGGCGTCCCACCCCATTCCTTCCATGCTCGGTCGGCTTATGATCTATCATCTATTATTCGTAAATATTGCGTGGGCGATTCTCAATTTATTGCCTGTGCAGCCGCTCGACGGTGGGCAGATTGTCCTGGAAGGTTTGAGAGCCTGTGGTGTTTCTGCTGCAGATCAGATTGCAAGCCTCTTTGGCCTTCTTATTGCTGGAGTAGTAGCCGTCTGGGCATATCAACACCAGGAGACGTATCTCATGGTCTTGTTTGGTGTTCTCGTTGTAGGGTGCTACCAACGTCTTGTCAGTAGTGGTGTGCGAAGGTAATGGAAATGTTGGCTGTGCACAAAAACACCGGAATCAACGGCACATGAGGACCAGGGGTCATGAGTCGTCGCACTAGGGGCAAGCAATCTTTTCCGAGGGCTGTCTCGGCTTCTTCAAGCTTCTCGCAGTTGCTCGTCGTCTGCTTTTGACCTTGTTGTTGCTGCTGGCCAGTCTGTGTACGTGACTCAGGGATGCGGCAAGGGACGGCTCAATGGAGAGCCTGGAAAGAATGGTCTTGTCTTAGTGCCGCATCTGCGGAGGTCCGATCACTAGCTGGCGTCACACTTTTACACCCCAGCCAGTTCTTCAGTTGGGTGATACGACACGTTTTTTTATTAAAATGATTACATATTTTGGAGCATCAGGATCACTCCTTCATATGTGAGAGCGCAACACCTTTTTACTCAGTAGATTCGAATGAATTACTCCACATTATCAGGCTCATTGGGAAGAGTATGGATTGTGAGGTAGGCTTTCTCAAGAAAAGATTCACCAGCCTGATCACGGGTCTCGACCTCAAGTAGAAATTGATCACAGGGATGAATATCTGGGATTTCCAGATGAATTGTTTTCGGGTCGATCAATGAAGCATCTGCAATATGGACTTCATCCCGCCCTTTTTCTCCCGGGTGCAGGACTGAAAACTGATCAGAGCCATATTTTCGGGACCACAGATAGTCCCACATCTCAGCATGCCAGTTTTTCGCTTTGTCGATACTCTGTGGATCAATATGAAAGTTGAAATGCAACTGAATCCCGTCGTGTTCTACGGCCACTGAATCAAGAAGCCGGCAGGGCTTGCCGGTATAGCGGAGTCTCTGAAAACAGCCATCTTTTCCACCTGCAGGCCCCTGCCAGCCTGAAAGGCCTGTGCCATAAAGCTGGCCATCGGCAGGATTGACTCGAAGACGCATGACACCGGCATCCCATTGGTGCGGCAACGCAATAATTGCGGCTTGTGTTTTGTCATCGATATCTTGAAGCGATAGGTAGTAAAGCCAGCCCTTTCCAAAAGATGAATGGAGAAGCCTTCCGGAAAGTGGTCCAAATCGGGTGTCGTCGACCCAAACCTGTCCACCGCATGAGCTATCAAGTTCCTGCGGCATCCAGATGAATGGTTCGTCAAAAGTTTCTGGCAGTTCGCCGTTATATTTTTCGCGTAACCAACTATCCTGCTCTGCGTTGATGGGCATGTTTCCATAAAATCCGTCAGGCTCAATTGCGGATATTTTTCCAGCAGGCATCCATGGTCCTTGATTGTCAGAAACAGTGAAGCGGCCGTCGGCTAGTCGGCCCATGCCGTTAGGTGTGCGAATACCCCAAGCAACAACTTCGGCCTTTCCACCCTGAGGCGGCACCTTCATTATGGTTCCCGGCCGATGATGATTTGTGTGTTGCCCCGCTTTGGCTAAATAGAAATTCCCCTCATCATCCACTTGTAAATTGAAATTGTAGCCATGAAAAACACACGAGACATCATCGTCATTCCAGAATGATTCAATAAAGTCGGCTTCACCATCGCTGTTGTAGTCATGGAGTCGTTTGATACCGTCACGGCACGTCACATATATTTTTCCATCTACAACTTTGACTCCAAAAGGTTCGAAGAGTCCTGCTGCAAATCGATTCCATTGGATAGTGCTTAGAGTGTGGTCAATTCCGGAAACGATGTAGACGTCGCCGCCGTGGGTTGTGACAACAGCACGTCCATCTGGAAAGAAATCAAGAGCACTCGTCCGCATCCACGCATTCCAGGGATTATTGAATGGTATGGGAATGGTATCGAGGGCATAGCCATTGATGTCGGCACCTTGTCGACCGCGGACCTGTATGGTCTCAGGCCATCGCCGAGAGTTCCCCGAGAGCTTCGTTGTGAGAGACGTAAGGCATTGATTGACAGGTTTGTTAACTTTCTTGAGCAATTCATCGCATGTGTCTCGTGCCGAAATCATAGAAATTTTTATGTCTCTGCTTTTTTCGCCAGCAGGAATTTTCAATACAAGTCGGCCATCCTTCTGTACCGTCCAAACCAAATCGTCAGTGTCACCACATGCGCTTGCAACCACACGGTTGATTGTTTTGGATGGTTGATCATACTCCGTTGACTCTTCTGAATTCCATTCAAAGAGAGGTTCCAAATGATCGTGAATCCCCGAGGTGAGTTCGAGAAGATCTTTGCCGGTAATGGCTCCTTGGTAAATTTGAACCCACCCAATATCGCCTTCAAAATCACCTCCAAAATCAGTTGCGGTTGACCCAATTTTGAAGACGTGCCCGTTCACAGGGGGGCGATGGAATTCTTGACGCGTTGCTAGAAGCTTTCCATCAACAAAAAGTTGTGTTTTATCATTGCCAACAACGACTGCTGCGACATGCCATTCACCGTCACGAATATCAGCTTTTCCATGAAGGGCACCAACCCACCCAATGTCGAAAACCAGCTCATCACCCCGAAGAAATAGTGTTTTTCCGTTCGGTGTCCATTTGCCTGTTGGAGGTGCGGAGGAGACCAATGTCCCTGTTTTAGTTGTGCGGAATTGAACAAGAATAGTCCTCTCCGTTGTGCCTAAGTCCAGTTCACGTGCACGTTTGAATTCAACAACATTTTTTGTTTTTGGTGAAACCTCGGTGATGATCGCTGAGCATTCTTTTGCTGGTCCTTGTAAACCTTCTTGTGATAAGCCACTGAGTTTGTAGATTCCGGAATCACGACCAATCTTCTGGAACTTAGCGACCGATAATTCAAGTGGTTGCGATCCTGGCCCAATATGGAGGGTGTGCTCAATACAGGGACCACAATCAGTGGGTGTGTTGTGTAATGATTCGAGAAT
>CAJQGO010000220.1 GCA_905477565.1 uncultured Planctomycetota bacterium | reverse complement strand
CCGTCAAAAGCATCAAGCATACAGTACGAATCATGGAGCCACGACTTCCAGAATGGCTTCTCAAAAAGGATTGTGATCCGAAGGTAATCAGCAGGATGATCATGGTGCGCAATGTGGTTTTGCATTCAGAGTCAAGTGAGCTGTCAAGAAACATCAGCTTCTTCAGTGGCTCGATTGGGAGAGCCACAACAACGGCGTCAAATTCTTCACTCTGATGACTATCGTCTACTTTCCAAGAGAGTTCTAGCCTATGTTGTCCGACATTTTTGACGGTTGTTATTTTGGTATTCAGTCGAATGCGCGCAGAAAGACGCCGGGCGAGAGCATGAACGAGAAGATCATTGCCCCCAGTAATGCTGTATAGCTGCATATAGGCGGGATCGTTCATGAGATAGTTGTCGAGCCCATATCGATGGCTTGTCTGAGCAGGCTCTGCGGCTAGGTCGCTATGGATGTGCTGCTGGATATACTTCCTTGTTTTATTTGGAAGGTGACCGAGCGATGTGCTGAATCGATCTTCTTGAAGACTGGTGCCCCAGGCGTTGATATGGGAAGTCGAAGTGCCGTCATAAAACTGCCGTGGTGAGACTTCTGATTTCGCGCGGTCGTTGAAACGTAGAAATTCACGAAGAGCGACCTCACCAAGACTGTCGTGCGCATCCTCGAGTGTTCCTAAGACAGTGTTTTCTTGCACGATGGACGTGCCACCCATCGACTGCGTTTGAAGCCCAAACTGCTCAATGAGTTCTCGAAGCGGATCTTCATCGATCAAGGAATAATCATAAAACTCAGCTGCACCTGCTTCGTACTGTATGCCGTTGGCCGAAAACTGCTCAGTCAACAATTTTCCTCCGAGTCGATCGCTTGACTCAAAGATAGAAACGTTAAGAGGTGTGGAGCAGAGTTGCTCAAGGCGATAGGCAGTAAAGAGGCCGCCCGGCCCTCCACCAATAATTCCAATATTCCACCGTGGCATGTTCATTATGATATATAACGTCGTGGCACGGAGAAAGTTGTGTTGAGCCGAGTAATGAATCAGTCAGGAAAGGTAATCGCCCAGCCGAAAGACATGAAAGGAACCTGATTCTAGTCCATTGTGGCGAGCATTATCGCAGCGCGACATGCAGCCTTGTAGGTTTTCAGGTCAAGCCATTCGTTAGTTGTATGGATGTCATGCTGTCCGCATCCAAGAGTGACTGTCGGTATGCCATTGGCGGCCATCCAATTGGCGTCTAAACCACCATTTGAAATGTCATAGTACGGTGTGTGGCCTAGGGCTTCGAGCACTTTGTGTGCAGTTGTCACGGAGGGATCATTTTTTGTGAGCCGAAAAGCTTCATAGTCAAGTCGTTTTGATATTGAAACAGTTCCTTTACGACCGCTCGACGATTTCACATGATTTGCTGCCTTTTCGAATGACTTCTCAATAGCTCGGACAATTCTATTTCGAAACGCTGTGTCATGTCCTCTTGCCTCCGCTCGCAGAGTGGCACGTTCTGCAACAACGTTCGTAGCAGCACCGCCATGAATCACCCCAATATTACTCGTTCCCCTCTTCGACCCCTTCTCAACTAATCCATGCCAGCCGTCCTTATGCAATGATGCGATGGCAAGTGAAGCGATTGCAATTGCTGAAACCCCTTGTTCTGGCGCAACTCCGGCATGGCTTGGGACTCCTTCAATGGTGATGTCGAGACGCTCGCCGCCGGTTGCCCCAATCGTCAGCTTGTCCACATCGCCACCGTCAAAATTAAAGGCCAGTTTTGGTTTTCCGAGGTCGCTTGCCTTGACTGTACGAGCACCCCACAGCCCCACTTCCTCCTGTATTGCAAAGAAGAATGTAAGTGGAGGATGATCAATTTTCTGACGCAGGATTTCAAGCGCAGTGGAGAGTACGACGCCACAGCCGGAACGGTCGTCTGCGCCGAGACCCGTCGCCGGATTGCCACTTTTTACAATGTCTCCACGAAGAACAGGTTTTGTTCCTTCACAAACAGGAACAGTATCCATGTGTGCCATAAGAAGTCGGCGTGGTCCCCGTCGCGTGCCAGGAAATTTCACGATTAAGTTCCCACAGTTACCTTTCAGGGGCGTTTTTTTATGTGCCTGATCAAATGAAATGACATTTTTTGAGCAGCCAGCGTCGAGTAGCTTTTTTCGAATGGCTTCAGCGACTTGTTTTTCCTGCCCTGAAATGCCAGGAATTTTTAAAAGATCCAGAACAGTTTTTTGCGCCCGAGCCAAATCAATCTCGGGTATGTTTGACTGGTCTTGTGCAACAGATTGTGTAGTGCGTTTTGCCTTCGTACGTGGTTTTTTTTGAGGCATTGGGTGAGAAGTTTTTCTTTTTGTTGATGTGGAGTGTGCCATGAAAATTTTTCTTGCGGGGATTATGCAGGGGTCGCACGTTTCGGCATGTGTGCATGATCAATCATATCGTGATTCATTACATGATATTGTACAGGGACACTGGCCAGAGGCAGAAGTCTATGATCCATTCGCGAACCACACTGAATCAGTAGGGTATAGCAGTGGCCATGCTCGGGACGTGTTTTGCCAACATATCCGAATGTGTCAACAGTTTGATGTGTTGATCGCATACGTCCCTGAGGCTTCAATGGGAACAGCAATTGAAATGTGGGAGGCACATACGAACGCAAGATTTGTGATAACAATTACGCCGCTCATCCATAATTGGGTGGTCCAGATCACCAGCAATGTAGTTTACGAAACCGTGGCAGCATTCGTGGAATCGCTTCGGTCTGGTGAGATAGACGAATTGATAGGACACAAACAAAGTTCTCATGAGTAGTTTGTGGCGAGAGTCACCAGACCGAATCAAGGGGCAAACTACCCGTAGGAATGCATGAGAGCCTTGATCACGAAAAGTGTACAGGCCGCAAAGCCGGCAGCAGCCCAGTCATCAGCCATGATGCCGAGACCTGCAGGGAGATTTTCAAGCTGTCGACAAGGAGGTGGTTTCGTGACGTCAAATAACCGAAAGAGCAGGAAAGCGAGAAGCATAATCAGCCATGTTCGCTCTTGGGGAGGAACAACAAAGAGAACAAATGGCATTGCGGAAAATTCATCAAGGACGATGGATGATGGGTCTTTTTTTCCTCCGAGTTGCTGTGTAGCGATCGTGCAGACAGGAATGGCAATGCAGCACACCGTCACCCACAACTGCAATTCGAGAAAGAAAGGAATCTGAGCAAATGAAAGTGCTGCGATAATCGGTAATGCAGCTGCAGACCCCCACGTTCCTGGTGCTGGACGGACTCTGCCGATCCAAAAACATGTTGCCAATACCACAGCCGGATGTCCCCAGGCAGCGGGCTTGGTGCCATCAGACGGTTCGGTATTCACGGGTCGGTTCCTGTTGGTAGGCGAAGAAAACAGTATTATATAAGAACTGTTCTTTTCGGAAGGAATGTTTACGTTTCAAGCCTATAGGTTTTTCCGTGTCCTCTTCACAAAATCCTGAACCCAAACCGTCTGTCGAGTCTTCCATCGGCACGCTTCATTTGGTTGAGTATCCACATCCGGCACTCTTTCGGAAGTCAAAGCCACTTCTCCGTATTGATGAAGGGGTCCGTGACGCCGTCGAACAGATGTTCGATATTATGTATGAATCTCATGGTGTGGGGTTGGCTGCAAATCAAGTCGCCCTGCCGTACAGGATGTT
>CAJQGO010000219.1 GCA_905477565.1 uncultured Planctomycetota bacterium | reverse complement strand
CATCTTGCCAGGCGACTAGCTGAAATACCAGAGCCTGGAGGAAGTGGTTCTATGCTCGATCATACAACCATCCTTTGGACAAATGAACTCGGTGAAGGTAACTCGCATTCCCACAAAGATATCCCATGGGCCTTCATTGGCGGCGGGCTCGGATTCAAAGGTGGCCGAATGGTCGATGCTGGTGGGGAACCACATAATCGACTACTGCTATCCATTGCTCATGGCATGGGGCTTACAGACTTGTCTCGATTCGGCAATCCTGACTTCTGTAGCGATGGACCCCTCCAGGGATTGTCTTAGTTATAAATTTTGGTATCAGCATTTTCTTTCGTTGTAAAATCTCGTGATAGAGATGTTTGATGATTTCGTTCATCGAGACCACTGATCTCCTCTTCAAATCCATTTTATCTGGACATCGCAATCATCGTGAAATCGTCAAACAACACTACGCCCGACGCATTGCTTGATGAAGGGCATGGCAAACCAATTGTCTGTGGTGGTTGTGAATTACTTTGTGAAGACTTAACCACTCAAAGTATTCAATCTGGTACTGGATGCGTACTTGCTGACAACTGGTTTGCTCATGGTGAGTTGCAACCAGAGTCAATGATCGATGAAAAAAACACACCATTGACTGAGGCGATCGGCATGGCTGCCGAACGACTGCTTTCGGCAAAACGACCACTCATCACGGGCCTTGTTTCAACAACAATCGATACTATTCAGATTGCCTGCGCATTAGCTGAGAGGACACACGCTGCTATTGATGCCAATGCATCTGAAACTTCAATCCTCACGGCACCAACAGCAGTCCGAGTTGGTGACGTCACCGCCGACTTCGAAGAACTGCGTGACCGTGCCGACCTAGCTATTTTTTGGGGCTGCGATCCAATCGCCGATAGTCCCCGCTTTATTGAGCGATTCATTCAACCTGTGCCGCACAATGGCGTTCGTCGCACTATTAGCATAGGGCCGACACCGGCACTCCCACCATCTTCGCATGATCTTCATTTTCCAGTCGCAGAAAATCAGCTGGTCAGCCTGGCTCGTATAGTACAGGCTCAGGTTGAACAAAAGGCAACGAACAGACCATCTGGTGCTCTTGAGAGCATTGCCGATCAACTCAAGAAATCAATTGACACTGCTCATTGTATAGGATTTATTTCAACAACAACTGAACAGACGGGCCTTGTTAGCTGGAGTCTCTCACACCTCATACGATCACTTGCCCATCAGAAACCTTCCTTTGGAATACGACTCAACGCAGGGACAGCTACAGGTGGTGGTAACTGTGCAGGAGCTTCTACTGTTTGCACCTGGCGGTTTGGATCACCTGGTGCAATTCCGTACGCATCCATCGCAGGAAGTGAATTTCTCCCAGCAGAGGCTGACGCACAACGTCTCATTGAACGAAATGAAGTTGATTGCATGCTCATTATTGGTCGCATACCCTCCCGAATTGAAGACTTGTTGACTAGGTCTCCACAACCAAAAACAGTCATTCATGTCTCTGATACATTCCCTCTCTCACAACACAAGAATAGTATTCGTCTTGGTTGTGCTAGCCTCAGCCACTCAACTGAGGGTGGCATGTTGAGATCTGACGGCAGATTGATTTCGCTACAACCGTTCGCCACATCTCAACAACCTTCCATTCAAAAGGTTTTGAATGACTTACTCGACCAAGTAGCTGTTAAGACGCGTCGTAGGAGTACACCATGACTGACGCTTCTCCTTATTCCTCTGGATCATCCTTTCACGACCCATTTGTTCTCGTTGGCGGAACTATCCATGACCCCAAGAATGGTCTCGATGGCATCGTCACCGATATTTGGGTGGAAGCAGGACGAATAGTCTGTTCTCCGAGTGATACAAAACGGTTTTGTCACATTGACGCGACCGGTTTGATCGTCATGCCTGGTGGTATCGATCTGCACAGTCATGTTGCCGGACCTAAAGTAAACACTGGCCGTCGCATGTCACCGCAGTTGGGCACCCGGCGTCGGAGCCATAACCAGCCCAGTGCTATCCCGACTATTCACGCAACAGGATCGCTCTATGCATCGCTCGGCTACACCACTGTTTTTGATGCAGCAATTGCGACTGGAGCGGCTTCGCTTGCTGCAATGGAACTGAACGATCTACCTATCCTTGATAAAGGTTTTTATCTGCTTGCCGCAGACAACACCGAACTGCTCGATGCTCTCGAAGCCGGTCAGCCTGACGTCATCGAAGGATGCATATCTTCTATTGTTCGCGCTGGCAGTGGATGGGGTGTCAAGGTAGCAAACCCTGGTGGCGCTGCATTCTGGAAGGACAGTCGTGGAGACCACCACGATCTTGATACGCCTCTTCCGGGAAGAACCCTAACGAGTCGCACCATACTTGAACGACTAGCCGTGGGAGTTCAGGCTGCTGCACTGCCTCACCCCCTCCATATCCACACTTCTCACCTTGGTCTCCCAGGAAATTGGCGAACACTTTTTGAAACCATGCAGACCCTCGATGGTTTACCTGCTCATCTCGCTCATGTGCAATTTCATAGTTATACGGGCGGTGATCTTGATCCGGATAGTTTTGGCTCTGGAGTTTCAAAACTTCTTGATTGTTTTCACGAAAACAAAAATCTCACCCTCGACGTGGGGCAGATACTTTTTGGCAAAACCGTGGCTATGACTGGTGATCCAGAGGCGGCTGAGCACCTTGCTCACACAACTGGCGTTCCTTGGAGTGCCCATGACCTCTGGCTTGAGGGTGGCTGTGGTGTTTTGCCCGTTGAATATAAAGAAAAAAATCTTATTCACTCATGGCAATGGGCCATTGGCCTTGAGTGGTTTCTGTCGGTCAATGACCCTTGGCGAGTCGTGCTCTCTACCGACCACCCAAATGGAGCGCACTTCACGGCGTACCCTATCCTTATGCAACTCCTTGGTGACGAAGCCTTCCGGCGTGATGCGTTTCGTCGCATTCATCCGGCCGTTCAAAAACATTCACCACTCGCATCCCTTTCTCGGGAGTATTCGATCCAAGAGTTATGCATTATTACCAGAGCAGCTCCAGCAAAAATTGCAGGGCTGCCTCAAAAAGGACACCTTGGTGTAGGTGCAGACGCAGACATCACCTTGTACAGACCAAATCATCAACTTGCCGAAATGTTTGCAATGCCCGCTGCCGTTTATAAGTCTGGGAGACTTGTAAACGAAAATGGACACTGCCGAAACCTATCTGCTGGACAACATTTAAGAGCCTTGCATGCTCAATAAGAGGAGGTAGTTATGAACCCAATACCTTGAGCAACTTGGACAAAAATGTCTCCTTATTAAATACCTCTTGTGCCCGTTGCTTGCCTGCTGATGTACAGCGTGTTCGTAATTCTTCATTTTCGAGCAACTCGGTCGCCCGACGAGCGAATTCACTACCTGGGACCGTAGGCACCAGAATCCCAGCATCACTATCACCGAGCACATCACGACTTGGAGGCGTGTCGATCACTACAGCCGGAATACCGTGCGACAACCCCTCAAGCAAACATCCACCGTACGCAACACGCCCTGACTGAAGAATCAATCGGACGTGCCGAAACAGGGATGGAAGGACCGGCAGGTGCTCAAACCAATGGATTGAGGCGTCCACTTCCTCGATCCACGCACGTCGCTGCAGCCGTCGAAGAAGTTGACCACTTCCGACGACGATGTGCTCTACATCATTGCGCGCAACAGCCATTTGGTCGAAACCCCAAATGAGCCTGTCGATTCGTGATTGCGAGACCAATGGAGCCACACAGAGTGTCCATTTTTTGTTTGGATTCAAGCCGATCTGTGAAGCCACTTGATCTCGGCCGACCATCTCATCAAAAGCAACGGCTGCGGGAGGTACATAGCTAATGGATTGTAAAGACTCCATTCCCCTAGTGGCCTGCACAACCGATTCTCCCGTCACAATTATTTCATCTGCTCGCGCGACGATTGCCGTTTCCAACACAGTCAATGATGGCTCTGATACATGTTGAATGTATCGCCACGAATGCCTTGTTAGAACTCGTGTAATACTAATGATTTTTGCTGTTTCAATACTCCAACCAACCACTGCCTGAGGCTGCTCGTTCCGAATGATCTCGGCAACGCGGGGGATCACCGAAAGGCTTATGCCTGGCCTTCTATTTACAACGTATACCCTAGCTCCTGCTGCCTGAAGCCGAGTTGCAAGGCCACCACCTGAAGACACAAGAACAACACATACTTGATGACCTACAGCTATCAGTCCTGTTACAGCAAGTTCAATCTGACGGCCGTTCCCTACCGGATCATAATCACAGGCGACCACCATATGTGTTGTTTTTGAGTGACTTAGCATCTTCAACCGGCTGCTCTGAAAAGTGTGTTTGAAACTATAACCCAACACCACAACGACATTTATATCAACAAATTAAAAACTCGCTGGTGAATCCATCAGACAAATCTGAGGTAA
>CAJQGO010000218.1 GCA_905477565.1 uncultured Planctomycetota bacterium | reverse complement strand
AGGCTGTGCAACCCGAGCCCTATAAAGGCTCCACTCCATCCCCATTGACTTGGTTTATGCGTATGGTGCGCAGGGTCTGGGGCGTGACCGTGTAATCGATCATGATCAGCTACGCCGTGAAGACATGTTGTGGTGCTTTCACAACCGTCAGCTGTATGGTGGGAATGGCCATGGAATGCTCGTTCAAGCAGAAACATCACAAAAAAGCCGAGCAGGACCCAGCTCATTGTTTTATCAATACGATTGTTTAGTTCGAGAAATGCGTGCGGTATCATATGAAGCATTCCAACACCGAGTAAAACACCGCCGGTAAACGACAGTAAGACCTGCAGCCTGCGGTGGCCCAGGGTCAGGAAGCTAATAGAAACGCCACCTGCGAATGCCGCGAGCGCGATAAAAAATAGGTAGCCAGCAAGTAGTGGTTGGATGCCCAAGTAAGTAGTGCCTGTTGCTTCCAGCGGAGGAGCCATGGGACATAGTTCTTTCTGGAAAACCTGAATTTTTCAATTTTCTTGCAGCACAGAGGGTACACCTCCTGCATGATCCCTCAGGACAAGGAGTCAAGCAAGAGGGTGACCGAGTATTCCCTGTAGAGAAGTCTACCGGTCAACATCTGGAGCGAATCAGCGTCTATAAAGCGGCTGCGTTGTGGGGTAGGTAGGATATTGACGGGCGGCCTGCTCCATTTGCTGGCGAACGACCGACATGTTCTCGTTCACAGCCGCATCACTCACAGCCAACGCACCGAGGATTATGAGAAGGAGGTATGTCACAATATTGGCCCACGCCTCATTGCCAAGAAATTTTACTGCTGTTCCAAATGACTTTTTAATCTTTGGGCCAAACATGCCAAGTTTCACAGACCAGATTTCATCAAGGATCAGATGGGTTAGGAAGCCAAGAACAACAGCGCTAGCCACAAAATATCGGCGTATTGGTTCTTCGGATGCAAAAATGAGAAATGCAGTGAGGCCTGCGATGGCTGCTGCCGGCACGCTATGGAACATGCCTCGATGGACCGCGAATTGCTTCAGGAGATAGGTGACTCCAAATCGAATCGCCAGATAGATTCCAGCACAGACGAGTATGAGTGCCTCCGAAGGCATGCCGATTTGTTGAATTCGAGGCAACAGCATTACGGGCACAACAGCAGCTGCAAAGGCAACGCTTTCTCTAAGCGGAATTCCGGGTCCGCTGTCCAGATCAGGGAGCATGCCTGAAACGGAACATAAGCCAGCCCCAAGAATGCATGTCAGCGGAGGAATTTCACCGACATACCAAGCGGCAGTCCCGTAGCCGATGCCAACGATCGTCGAACCGGTGATATGCTCACGGAATCCCGGCACTCTGCGAATCCCTCCTCGAGAGGCGTTCCTCTGTTAAAAGTTGCTGCAAATTGCACCAACTTCGGCCGCTGCTGGCAATTGTTCCCTCAATCACCAAGCGCACAGGGCGCCACAAAACAACGTCTCTAGATGAACTTCGGCTTATTTGGTCATCTATACAGAGGGCCTTTTTTTTTGCACCCCCTGCACTACCGACGTGTTTTATTCTGCCTAACCAGCAAGACAGGAGTTTTGAGAATAAAGCGAGCATCGCAACAAGAAACAATGAGATGCTGGGAGGCTTAGGTGAAGTGCGGGACTTAGGTCGGATGACGGCGAGGTCGGTTTCTCTTCAAAACTGGACTTTTTGGGCATTGCCGGACACCCTACAGTCTCACTTGATTCAACTTCAGGCGGCGTGTTTGTTAAAGAGTGTCGATTAAGGAGAGAACGAGTGGCAATAGATAGCTATGACATGGTGATGCTCGGGCTTCTAGCTACTGCGGGCGTCCTCGGCTATTTTAAGGGAATTGTCTGGCAGATCGCATGGATCGCTGGAATCTGCCTAAGTTCATACGTTTCACTCCGTTTTAGTGGGGAACTTGCTCCCTTTATTGGTCAGCAGCCACCTTGGAACAGGCTTCTGGCAATGCTTGCTCTCTACGTGGCCACATCGCTGGTTGTTTGGGTCACATTTCGGTTCGTGTCGACATTGATCGACGCAGTTCATCTTTCGGCGTTTGATCACCAGTTGGGTTTGCTATTCGGTCTTGCGAAAGGCGCTCTCATTTGTGTGGTTGTAACGTTTTTTGCAGTTACAATGATGCCAGCCTACCGGGGAGAAATAACCGGTAGTCAGAGTGGTCAGATTGTCGCAAAGCTCATTGGTGAGGCAGATCAATTCCTGCCGGCAGATATCCACGAGACCGTAGATCCGTTCCTTCAGCAGTTTCGTCAGCAATTCGATGGTGATGGTGGGCGTTCACCGGAAGGTGGTGTTGCAGATGAATCTGGTCAAAACGGAGGCACCTCCTGGCAGAGTGTGTTGGAGGGCGTGACCTCAGTTGCCGCTTGGGCTGGCGTTGAAACAGATCATTCGCCTAAAGAGCAGGGGGCTGCAATGCCATCCTCAGTGGAGGCAGCTGCCGCGTGGATGAGTTCACCAAGTTCTTTAGAAACGGGTGTACAAGCCGCCGGTCGGTATCTCGATCAGAAGTCTGCATTTGGTGGCAGCGCTACATCAGTTCCCGCTGGGATTCTGCATCAGCAGCCAGGAAATGTGCCGCAGCGGTTTCCAGTTGGCACGCAGACTCCGCTTCCTGTTCGCCCTTAGAGCGGGGGCAAGAGCCACCAGGGGAGAGAGGCTTTGAAAAGTTCCATACGTACTGGAAAATAGGACGGAAACCGGACATAACAGACATTATCGGACGTTGGAGAAGGGGTGGAAACAGCCGGCATTTGCTCTTCTGGTCATGCAGTATCCCCTGCTTCGGCCGATGATTCTCAGGCTGTTCAGTCTTCCAGGAAGGAACCCATGCGGCGAAATTTGTCGTAACGATTCTCGACTAGTTTTTCAATCGGCAGGCTGACCAATTCCTTGAGGGTTCGCTCGAGGAATGTCTTGAGTCGTGCTGCCATTAAACGCGGATCGCGATGAGCGCCACCTCGAGGTTCATCAATGACTTTATCGATCACGCCGAACTCTTTTAGATCCCACGCTCGCATCCTTAATGCCCGAGCAGCATCGGCTTTGAATTCAGCGCTTTTCCAGAGAATGCCAGCACAACCCTCGGGCGAGATTACGCTGTAATACGCATGTTCGAGAATTGCAACACGATCCCCAACACCGATTCCCAACGCTCCTCCAGAACCCCCTTCACCAATTACAACACAGATAATCGGCACCTTCAGTGAAGCCATTAAAAACATGCTTTCTGCAATCACTTGTGCCTGTCCGCGTTCTTCAGCGCCGACCCCCGGATAGGCGCCAGGCGTGTCAATAAGGCAAATCACGGGCAGGCCGTACTTAGCTGCCAATCGCATTTTTCCCATCGCTTTGCGATACCCCTCTGGATGAGCGCACCCAAAGTGACAGGCCTGTTTCTCAGCGAGTGTTTTCCCTTTCTGATGACCGATAACAAGGACTTTGTGACGGTCAATTTTTGCAAATCCGGTGAGCATGGCGGGGTCATCACCAAAAGCCTTGTCACCATGGAGTTCAACAAATTCATCAAAAACAAGCCCCAAGTAGTCACTCGTTTTTGGTCGGTTTGGATGTCGCGCGACTTCAACGGTCTGCCATGGGTCAAGATTGCCAAAGATTTGTTTTTGGAGATCAGCACATTCTCGACGAAGTTGTTGAACCTCTTCTTGAGACTGTTGGCCCAGTGGTGCTGTTTCGAGGTCAGCAATTTTGTCCTCGAGTTCATAAATAGGTTTTTCTAAAGGCAAACGATGGAGTCCGCGGGCCATGGTGGTATCCCTGGAGTAACAAAAACAACTCACGTATTCTCGCCGGGAGACCGAACTGACGTCAATCGGCTTTCTTAGATGCCGCAGAGCGAGCCTTTGGAGTCAGGAATGGTGTGTTGCGAAGGTGTGCAGCAACTTCGGCCATGGAAGAAGGCCTTTCCGTGGGGCGTTTAGCAAGAAGTTCACGAATAAATCGGTCGAGTTCCGGTGTGACGCCAGGGTTTGTTGCTGATGCAAATGGCGGTGTCGCGTACAGTTGCCTGCTAAGAAGTTCCTGTTGAGTCGATCCGGTGAATGGAGTGTGTCCGGTGACCAGTTCGTAAAGGAGGCAGCCAAAAGAGTAGATGTCTCCAGCATACCCGACACGACTCCCCCGGATCTGTTCTGGTGAC
>CAJQGO010000217.1 GCA_905477565.1 uncultured Planctomycetota bacterium | reverse complement strand
CGGGAAAGGAAATAAAATTCATGGAAGAAGCTGCTTGCCTTCAATTAGCACATCGGATGGCCTCCCTCCAACCATCAGCGACGCTTGCTATGGCAGCTCGAGCTGGCGCGATGAAGGCATCCGGTATAGATGTTATTGATCTCTCAGTCGGAGAGCCAGATTTTCCGACACCAGAACATATCTGTAAGGCCGGGAAAGCAGCTATCACCGCAGGGAAAACGAAATACACGCCAGCAGCAGGGATACCGGCGCTGCGTGAAGCAATCGCAAAAGACTATACCCGTCGATCCGGGCTCACGGTGACTCCAGCACACGTTATCGTTTCAAACGGAGCGAAACACAGCCTTCATAATGTTTTTACAGCTGTCTTAAACCCAGGTGATGAAGTCATCGTGCCGACTCCCTATTGGGTTAGTTATGCTGAATTAATCAAACTTACTGGAGCAAAACCGATTCTCGTCGAGACCTCGATAGATGAAGATTTTAAGCTTCAGCCAGCGGCCTTAAGGTCAGCAATTACACCTCATACACGTATGCTTCTGCTCTGTTCTCCGAGTAATCCAACCGGAGTTGTTTATTCACGTGAAGAACTCGCTCGTATAGCAGATGTTGCGATTGAATCAGACCTTTCTGTTGTTTCTGATGAGATATATGACCAGCTTGTCTTTGATGGCCGCGAATCTGTTTCATTTCCAACCCTGCGGCCTGGTCTTGAGGCACGAAGTATTGTTGTCGCGGGTGTAAGCAAGACATACTCAATGACCGGCTGGCGTATAGGATGGACGATTGCCCCACCGGCACTGTCAAAGGCTATGGGAAGTCTTCAGAGCCAAGAGACAAGCAACCCTTGTAGTATCAGCCAGCATGCAGCCATCGAGGCAATCACTGGTCCACAAGAATGTGTGACAGTGATGCGAAATGCATTTCAAGCACGACGAGATCTTGTTGTTGAACGGCTTAGGAATATACCTGGGGTCAATATTCCAGATATCGGTGGTGCGTTCTATGCTTTTTTTGATATCCAGACCTCTTTGGGTACATCAAAAGGACCTCAGAATAGTGTGGCCTGGTGTGAGCAGTTGCTTGAAGAAGAACATGTTGCAACTGTGGCGGGCAGTGCTTTTGGTGCAGAGGGACATGTTCGCATGTCTTTTGCAGCGTCAGAAGAGAAGCTGGCAACGGGTCTTGATCGGATTGCTCGTTTTCTTGGTTCGTTGCAGTGAATAAATCATTCAAAAAGGTTCAAAAGGAGGAAACAGCAGCGATTATCCTCGCAGGCGGAACAGCCAGACGTTTAGCAGATCAACGACCACCTGGTGGGAAAGCAGAATGCATTATCGGTGGACAATCTCTTCTCAGCATTGTGAGTAGAGCTTTGGTTCCAGCGACCCGTTTGATTCTTGTTGTGGGTGGTGAGCCACCAAAATTTTCTTCTCAAGAATTCGTACCCGTTCGGCATATCCCTGATAATCAGCCTGGGTTTGGTCCACTTGCAGCTGTTCGGGATGGGCTTCGATGGATATGGCACGAGCATTCAAAGTCATTGCCACAATTTGTCATTTTATCTGCGTGTGACCTGCCTTCCATCAAGCCATCACTTGTGTCGGAAATGGTCGATCGCTTCCCACACGATTTATTGAGTACGAAGTGGGTCATTCCAGAGGTAGGAAAACGTCTTCAGTACCTCTTTTCCGTATGTCGTCCGACGATGCTTCAGCCGTTGGATAGCTTTTTTGCAGCTGGTGGACGTGATTTTCGTAGCTTTGTTCACTATCTTCAGGAGCATGAATCAACGAGTATTCATGTCATATCAGATGCCATCTGGCGGACAATCGATCCAAATGCTTGTGCCGGCAGTGATATTGATACCCCAGCTGATCTCGCCCTTTACACCGGCGATGCTTCACATTGATTCTAGAGACGCTCTATACTCATGCCAGAGAGTGCGGGTAATGTCGTGCTCGTACTGATGAGATACGTTCTTGTTTAGTTTTCTCAACCACAGATCAGTCGACAATCATGGATGATGTCCGGAATGATCAAAAAGAGTCTCTACGATCCGTGCTGCTGCGGCGGTGGCGGTGGTTTACACGACTGGTCAAGCTGGCTTTTGTTTGTTTTGTCATATATCAGGCACCACAACTGACTCGAGTGACAGTTGTACGAGATTGGCCGCTACAAAATGTATTTGAAGGTATTGCTGGCCAAATCTCATCGAATTCAGCAGCGTGGGATTGGTTTGGTCCTGTTGTCTATAGAGACCTTCTCATCACGACATCAGACGGGGAACCGTTGCTTGCTGTTGATCGCTTAGAGGTGAATCGAAGTCCTCTCAGCTTGGTGTTCCGACCATACGATGTTGGACGCATACGGCTTGAAGGGGCAAGGCTTTCAACAGCTGTTTGGAGTGGTGGAAGTACAATCGAGACCGTGCTCGAACCGTGGATCAAAAAATTAAGCCAAAGAAATCGGCAAGAGCTTTCTATACGTCCTGCTGATAACCCAAATTCTGAAACGTTATCTGATCTTAAGGCAAATGATATTACCGGAACGGTTGAAATTGTTGATGCAACAATCGAGTTAACGGATCTACGGCACGGAGACGTCTGGTTGCTTCATGAGATTGCTGCAGTTATTCCATTTCCGACGTCTGCGGAGAGTGATGAGCCTTCTTTTTTGCCATCAGGCGCAATCTGTAGTGGATCTATTCAGCATGCCGAAGAACCGCAGTTAAAGATGAGTAAATCTTCTTCTCAGGTTGAAAACAGGCTGACAACAGCAAGTATTGTCAATCGAGCGAACTCAATGCTTGCTCGCCCTGGTGGTTGGTCAGTAACAGTCTCTGAGCCGGAAACGGCCAAAGG
>CAJQGO010000216.1 GCA_905477565.1 uncultured Planctomycetota bacterium | reverse complement strand
TGAGTCTTCCGTGTCGAATCTGCCATTTCGACATCTGGGTCATAGTCATTCAGATCCCCAAGTAGAATGGGAGAATATTCCCGCTTCACGATCTCTCGCTGCACAATCCGCCGGACAATCGCGGCCTCAGCCATCCGCTGGGCATTGGCTTGAGCATCGCTTGGGTTGCTTTTGAGATGCAGGCCAATGAGCCCGAGCTTGTGTCCGAAAAGACTAAAAAAGCAGACTGCATGCCTCTTCAGAACAGCAATGGCTTCAACATCCCCTCCCTCTTCCTCTGGTTTTTTATAACGCTCAGCCGTCCAGGGTAATGGTGCCGACCCGTTCTGAATATCACGAAGCCGTGGCGTTGGGTTTGGTGCAAAGAGATGGATGAACCGGCCCTGAATTTTGTCTGGTTGCACGCGAGATAGAAAGGCAACATCAAAACCGGTGTAACCATCACGGCCATCGACATGATAGGACTGAAAATCACCGAGACCTTTGTCACGGAGAAGTGCTGCCAAGGCAACACACGATTCAGCAGAAGATACCTCTGAAAGGACAAGAATATCGGGATTCACGACCTCTACCACTGCCGCAACACCTTCGAGATGCTGCATTCTTCCGGGAGGGAACCGATATCGAGCAAAGCGACTCCACTCACCAGGTACAGTGAGCGACTCGACATTGAAGCACGCAATACGAACACATGAAGAATCGTTCGGATCCCCCGCTTGCAATTCTGCGGCTTGCAAATTGAGAAGAGGTGTAATCAGAACACACCAAAAAATTATTCGTACAAATATGCTGCTGCCTGATTGACGGGCGCCTACCTGCATCGTTACATTCTCTTTCTTCTATTGGGGCTATGAACCGGGAAGCCGGTCCATAGCTTTTTTTATTCACCATTGGTCTTTACAGCTTCGTCTGCTCCACGCCTTCAGAAATTTTATACAGCCCATGCCAACAGTTCCATTCGACAGCGACACATCACACCACTCATATGATTTCAATGCCTACAAGCCCTCCACCAGAAAGCACTCCTGCAGCACCTCTATCAACGGAATTATCCGTGTTGGTGAAACTTCCGTCGGCAAAGGTGTCTTCGCACGACGCCAGATTCAAGAGGGCCTACTCCTGAGTGAAATTCACGGAAAAGTGCTCGACGACTATCCGGAAGACTCCAGCTATTGCATGGCTCTTCCGAGTGGAAAACTCCTGGAACCCGCCGCTCCCCTTCGTTTCCTGAACCACAGTTGCGATCCGAACTGCGAACTTTTCTACTGGGAGGATCAAGATATCACCCTGCAGGAAGATCGGCTGTGGCTGCAAACAATCCGACCAATCGTTCCGGGAGAACAACTACTGATCGATTACTGCTGGCCAGCGGACGCAGCAATCCCATGTCAGTGCGGAGCAGCAACATGTCGCGGCTGGATAGTGGACCCGGACGAGTTCCACCTTCTGCCGACGCAGGAAACTGGCGACGATGGAGCCTCCTTGCAGTCATATTGATCTCCTGTTTGGCAGGCTACGGACTGAGTCGCATTCGGATTGACGATGACCTCCGGTCCTTACTTCGCAGTGTTCGTCCAACAAGTTTGTTCAGTGCCTCTGACGCCCAGCTTGTTGACGAGGAATTTGCTCTTGTCGATGCCATTGGGAATCGCTTCGGTGCACCCGATCGTGATTGCATTATTCGCCTCAACTGCCCTGAGGGTGACATCTTTCACGAGCCAGGACTTTCTCAACTCAGAAGCCTTGTGAAAGATCTCGAGGAGCTGCCTGACGTAAGCCAGGTTCGCTCTATCTTCGATGTTCGTCGGCAGGGTGTTGCTGGTGCGATACTACCGGTTATCCCCAAGTCGGCCGGCCAGCTCGACCCCCAAACACTCACTGAGGCGCGTGCTCGCGCCCATGAACATCCATTGATCAGTGGTCAGCTCCTCTCAGCGGATGGATCGACGGCATTGTGCATCGTTCGGCTGAGTGCGGGTGCCGATCGACCTCCTCACCTCGGGCGTGCTGTTGACGCTATTGAATCGACTCTTTCCGCTTTTACTGCAGACGGCATCAGCGTCCAGCTCACGGGTCTTCCTGCGTTGCGGCATCAGGCGGCTCTTGCACTTAGGCATGACATGCTGATCTTCAACTCACTTGGACTGACACTTGCTTTTATTCTTTCTGCCACGCTTGCACGAAGCCTTCGGTCGACAGTTGTTGCGTGCATTCCTCCGGCTGTTGGTGCCGTCTGGGCCATGGGAATACTCGGTCTTTTTGGTGCACCAATTAATATTCTTACGAGTGTCGTGCCATCTCTTGCACTCGTTGTTGGCACGTGTGACTCCATTCATTTTATTGAGGACATGCGACGAAGTGTCCGCCGCGGCACACATCAATTTATCGCTTCGAGTAACGCCATCCGGCGAGTTGGGACAGCCTGCGGACTCACCAGTATCGTCACTGCAGTTGGATTCGCATCGCTTGCTGCTGCTCGCATTGAGGCTGTCCGTACGTTTGGGATCGCCGCGGCTGCGGGCGCACTTGCAAGTTTCGCAGCCGTCACACTGCTGACACCACTTCTCGCATCAACTCAATTCTGTCAGGGGCTTCGTCTCGGTCGGTCGTGGCGATTGGCGAGTCGAATTGCTGGCACACTCACCACGTTTTCAATCCGACATGCTCGTCCGATTGCAGCAATTGGTCTTGTTGGAACACTGCTGCTTACAGCGATTGGTATTCAGGTTGATGCAGACAATCGGGTCGTTGACTCTCTTCCTCGACAAGCCAAATCCTCACAGGCGCTGGTTGCCGTTGATAAAGAGTTTGGCGGTGTCATGGGTGTTGATGTTGTCGTCCGCTGGCCAGAAGACGTGAGCTGGCGGAGTGACGAACTACTGAAAACACTCAATGAAGTGCATGCGGTCCTGAACACAGCTGAGGCAACAAGCCGTCCGCTCTCACTGGCATCAGTCACTAATTCAATGCCACCTCGCGTACGTCGCAGACTCTCTGCTGATGCTGTCAACGAGATGGTTGACCCCGAGGCACGCATGGCTATCGTTCGTGCTCGAGTCCGTGATGCGGGATCCCGCCAACTTGAAACGGTCTACGCCGACATTCGCACAGAGCTTGATGCCTTGGCAGCAACGCACAATGGCTGGCGTTTTGACCTTTCCGGCATGTCTGTTATTTCGGCCCGCAATATTCGACAACTCATCACTGATCTTGGCGGCAGTCTGCTTCTGGAAGTAGCCGTTATTGCCATCATTCTTGCCCTCGCCTTTCGATCACCAGTTGCAGGCATCGTGAGCCTGATTCCGAACGTCTTTCCGCTGGCTGTCATTGCAGCTGTTCTTGTGCTGACTGGTCAATCTCTTGACCCTGCAACTGTGATTGTGTTTAACGTCTGTCTTGGCCTTGCAGTCGATGACACCGTTCACGTCATGGCCGCGCTGGCCAGAAACCGTCGAGAAGGTGTTTCGATTGCCAGTGCGATGCGTCGCGCGATAGTTGAGACAGGAAATCCGGTCGTGCTTGGTGGACTTGTTCTTGGTGTTGGGTTTGCGGCTGTCACCGTCAGCAGTGTGCCGTCACTCGCAGGTTTTGGACGCCTGGCATGTGCTGCGATTGCAGCAGCAACAGTTGCAGAACTTATTCTCCTGCCCGCTGTCCTGGTGGTAACAGATGATCTCCTCCGACGATCAGCACATCTTGGCAGAGCGTGGAAGCATGACCCTATTTTTGGGCCGGCACCAACTATTACGCCTGTTGCCGGCATGCCAGCGCCCTCTGCATGAGCAGTCTGAATCGACTCACTCGTGGGGTCTTGTCTGGACGGTTGCCCAAAAGCCGATTCCACAAACTAACAGACGTGCAACCTTTCAGATTCTCATATCGTCAAGTGTCGTGTGCAAAAAAACATAATATTTCTAACTACTGAAAAATGAACTGAATTCAAAGCTGATGAATAAATACAAGAATTGGCCTCATCATCGACCGTAGAAAAATAAGGGGCTTCCGATCACTCTTTTCTTCGCAACCATGAGGCACTCACCATGGCACGCAAAGCTCGACTGTCGACTCATCAACGACACGTCCATCTCCTTCACGAGTCGCTTGAAAACCGCTACCTGATGACAGCTGATCTTGCCAACGGAGATTTCTCAGAAGGACTCGCTGGCTGGATTGTACAGGCAACAGAAACGGCTCAGGTTGAAGTCGTTAACGTGGGAGACCCTGGTCTCCTCCTTACACCTACTGATACCGGTACAGCTGAAATCATACAGCGAATAAGTGTGACTCCGGGTACTGCCTATCGGCTTTCTTTCACGCTGAGCAGCAGCAGCGACAGCTATGCCTATGCAGGCGTGCGTGGACATGCAGGAAAATGGTCTGAACTTTCTACCGGAGAGAATAAGGCGGGGCGATACACGCTTGAATTTGAAACGAGTTCAGATGTATCTGAAGTCACAATATTTGCTCAGGCATATCGTCAGCAAACAGCACCCGTACACATTGATGACATTCAACTTGCATTGGCTGATTCCCCACCGCTTTCGCCAGAGCCCGAGCCACCAATTGCAACACCTCCAGAGCTACCTCCAGAACTACCAATTGAAACACCTCCTCCCATCGCAGGAGACTCGCTGCTAACCAACGGTGACTTTGAATCGGAACTCTCGGGCTGGAGTAATATCAGCTCAGCTGGCGGCAACGCTGAGACGATTCCAGGTGGTACCGGAAGCGTATTACAACTCACACCGAGTGCAGAGGGAACAGCCGCGCTTGTTCAACAGGTCGCAGTTGAGCCTGCAACCAGCTACCGATTGTCCTTTTCACTCACAAGTGCCGGTGGCAGCTATGGCTACGGCGGCGTTCGTGGACATGCCGGAAAATGGTCTGAAATCTCGGTTGGAGACAACGCATCCGGTCGCCAAACACTTGATTTTGTAACAGGTGAAGACGTGTCCGAAGTCACCGTCTTTCTTCAGTCGTATCGGCAGCAGACAGCACCAGTCGTCATTGACGACATTCGTCTTGCGCCCAGCAACGGCACGCCGGCACCAGAACCCGTCAATCCACCACCAACAGACACAACTCCGCCAGATGTATCGCCGCCAGAT
>CAJQGO010000215.1 GCA_905477565.1 uncultured Planctomycetota bacterium | reverse complement strand
TCGATTCGAGCACTCAAACTGCTTAGATTAGAGATCCGTGATTGTTGTAGTTTGCCTCAGTTCGAAACCTGCCGCATGTATGTCCGCGGCTCTTTTCACAAACTTTTATAAAACAGGAGGGCAGCTGTCAGTCAATGTTGTTCTAAGAGGTTTTCTTACAAACCCGGCTGAGCAACAAAAAACCCCCCAACGTGCGTTGGGGGGTAAAAGTGGCGGGGACAGGATTCGAACCTGCGACCTCGAGGTTATGAGCCTCGCGAGCTACCGGGCTGCTCCACCCCGCGATATGTTGTAGTGCCTCGTGTGAGGCCTAGAACCAACAAAAACGCCGGATTCTAGTCGCCTAATCATCCAAACCGATCTGATCGGAATTCTGATGAGGCTGAGCGTGTCTTTCAGACGATTCTAGTATATCAGAAAAAAATCTCTGTGCTTTTTGGTCAAAAAAAGTCTGGCGTTCGCGTTAGTTTTTGGTTTTCATGAAAGGAGAAGAGGACTTAGAACACGCCGCTGCCTGCTCGAACCCTCCACTCACATACTATGACAGAGCCACATCGAAAATCGTCGCGATCTTCGAAGCAGCCTTCGGCGGCTCAGAGAGCATCGGCGACCGCCCCCGCGGAGAGCAAAACGCGGTCACTTGCCGGCAGGCTCCCGTGGACAACGTCAAAGAGCGAAAGTCTTTCTTCTCAAGGTGTGGTTGTTACGGAGGCGAGGGAAAAACCTGAAGGGAAAAAGCAGGGTGGACTGTTTGACGCTGATGCTCCACTTGGCCCACTTGATTTTTTTCTGGCATTTCAGTGGCGGCATGCAATGCGGAAGGTGATCCATGACAGCCCGGGCTGGAGTGTAAGTCTTGGTCTTCACGCTCTTATTATTCTCGCGCTTTTATTGGTATCTGTTCGTGTCGTAAGTCAGAAGCCGCTGAGTCTCACGCTTGAGTTTGCTCCGCAGCCTGGTCCTCCGGGCCTCCCCGCGGTTGTCCTGCCAGCAGACGCACCGAATCTCGCTGATCCCGAGAATATGGTTCAGGAATTGGCAGTGAGTGAAAAAGATGTGGTGAAAGATCCAGCTGCAGTCCCTGCCATGAATCGGTTTGTACCGGATAAAGAGTCAGTAGCAGCACGTCCAGCGCAGGCGGTTGGCACGCTTCTTACCGGCAGGCAAGAGGGGCAGCGTCGTAATCTGCTGGCGGCAGGTGGTGGAACTGACCAAACAGAGCAGGCGGTCCAGCGAGCACTCGCGTGGATTGTCCGCCAGCAAACGGACAGGGGTGCATATGCTGGTCTCTGGAGCCTGCGTGGCCCATACCCAGATGGTGGATCAGAAGAGAACAGGGTGGCGGCGACGGCCATGGCACTGCTTGCGTTGCAAGGGGCGGGCAACACGCCGACGACCGGAGAGCACAAAGAAGTTGTCAGGGTTGCATGGCAATCGCTCATCAAGACACAGACAGATGAGGGTAATTTTGAGCCGGCATCAGACGAGCACACGTCATCTGCAGGGCGAATGTACGGACACGGCCAGATAACAATCGCCTTGTGTGAGGCGTATGGACTTACGCAGGATGCCAGACTGGAGCAGGCTGCGCAAGCAGCGATCCGGTATGCGTTGGCAGCACAATTGCCGGATGGTGGATGGCGGTACCATCTTCCTGAAAGAGATGAGAATGGATTTGTGGAGAGCTGGAAAAATCGTGGTGATCTGTCGATGACGGGCTGGTTTTTGCTTGCGCTGAAAACAGCGGAGATGGCCGGTCTGCAGTCTCCGGCAATCGAAGAATCATTTCAGCAGGTTGACGGTTTTCTGAACCAATTGCGGATTATCTCTGACGATCCAGATGCAATTGATCTCGGGTACGACTATCAATTCAATCCGCTGAATCCGGTCAGGAAATTTCAGCCTGCTATTTCGGCCGAAGCAATTCTTGGAAAATTATTTCTGGGTACAACGCCGGATGATCCACATGTCAGGGCCGTTGTGGATAGATTGCTTATTGAGTCTCCGATTGCTTTTCCCGGATCAACAAGAAAAAGTGGACGTGCTGTGGAGTTCGCTGCAATCGATGCCCGGAGTATGAAATATGCAGTCAAGAATATTTATGCATGGTACTACATTACGCAAGTGTGTCATCACGTTGGTGGGCGGGTCTGGCGGGAATGGAATTCTGATATGTGCACGCTTTTGCCAGAGAATCAGGAGAGTGGAGGCTCCGATCGCGGTAGTTGGTCACCGGGGCATGATCTCTATGGAGTGAAGGGAGGAAGGCTCTTCACAACAGCCCTCAGTGCGTGCATGCTAGAAACATACTACCGCCATTTATCTCTTTACGGAGTGGCAGAGAAAAACTAACGAGGAATACCGTCCCACTGTCGAATCGCTTCATATGCAACGATGGCAGCAGTATTCGACAAATTTAAACTTCTCACCTGAGGACGAGAGGGTATTGTGAGAAGCTGATCAGCATGCTTCTTTTTAATTGATTGTGGAAGGCCACTTGATTCGCTTCCAAATACAAGAACGTCACCATGTTGGTAAGCGATATCTGTATAGGATTTTGTCGCGTGGGCTGAGAAGAACCAGCCAAGTCTGCCTCCCTCGGCCGTGACGCGGGTCACGAGATCATCCCATGATGCAACAACCTCCCATTCAAGCTCATCCCAGTAATCAAGGCCTGCTCGTCGGAGGTAATAGTCATTAATTGTGAACCCCAGTGGCTCAACAAGCCACATCTTGGCCCCAATGGCTACACAGGTTCGACCGATGTTTCCAGCGTTTGGTGGAATTTCGGGCTCGTGCAAGACGATATGAAGGGAAGGGGAGTACCGCATGATGGATCGCCGAGGAGACACTTTCCTGCTATTTTGTAGGAGGACG
>CAJQGO010000214.1 GCA_905477565.1 uncultured Planctomycetota bacterium | reverse complement strand
GGACGAAAACTTTCACAAGGCACTTTTGCCATACAGGCTCATGATCCTGAGAGCGTCGTGCACTACAAGGACATACGGATGAAACGTCTCCCGTAAGAATCCTTGGTCATTCATAGATCGGGAAAAAGGTATTGAATGCCTGCTCACAAAAATCCCCGGGGTCATTAAACCGGCGATTTTCGTTGAGGCCGTCAATGATTAGCATCTGCTCCGCAGAAAGTGAAAAATCAAAGAGAGCAATATTTTCTGCAAGACGTTTCGGCTGGGATGTCTTTGGGATAACTGCTGTACCACGTTGGACTCCCCACCGAAGTAAGACTTGTGCCGGCGTTCTTCCTACTGCGTCAGCTATTTCAATAATACGTTCGTGCTTTAACAAACTATCACCTTCTTTCGCCATGCCGAGCGACACGTACGAAGGTGCACCCAAGGGTGAAAATGCTGTGACGGCGATACCTTCTTGATCACAGAATCGGAGAAGTTTTTCTTGAGTCAGCCTTGGGTGCATCTCCACTTGCAAACTAGACGGTTGAATTCGAGCTATAGCCTGTAAGTCGCGTACCAGCGAGACACCGAAGTTACACACACCAATAGTCCGTACAAGGCCCGCATCAACCAGTTCTTCCATGGCACCCCATGTCTCGGCTATTGGTATCTTGATGGCACGCATGGAAGGGCTTTGTGCATCTGGGTCAAAAAACCAACCTGGTGGATAGCGTGTCTCAGGCGATACGTACGCTAAGGAAATTGGAAAATGAATCAGGTAACTATCAAGATAATCCAGTTGAAGATCTCGCAAGGTTTTTTCAATTGCTGACCGTACGTATTTCGATTCATGAAATGTATTCCAGAGTTTTGAGGTCACCCACAAATCTTCACGATGACACAGATTTGATGCGAGAACGCGTTCAATACCTTTTCCCACCTCTGCTTCATTTCCATAATCAGCCGCGCTATCAAGGTGTCGGTAGCCAACACTGATCGCCTCATGAATCAGTTCGCCTACACTTGCAGGATCTACCTTCCATAATCCAAGCCCAACAGAAGGCATGTGCGTAACAGAAGTATTATCTGCACCACCTACTCGAATCATCGCATTTGACATATTAATTTCTTTCAAAAACACACCGCGTATTACGTCGTAGGCATGAGAATGCCTGACACTCCTAAGCTAACGACGTCTTCTATCAGGCTTTCTTATAAAACGAAACACCGCACAACGTACTATTTTGTTAGAAAACTGGTGATCATGTTACAGCGACACGTGCAGCGTAACAGCTTCCATCTCCCAGAGGAGATCGTTAATGATTATTGTTTTGATGGGTGTTTCCGGATGCGGCAAGACAACAGTAGGTGTAGACCTTGCTGCCCACCTTGGCTGGGAGTATCAGGAAGGGGATGCCCTCCATCCACCAGAAAATATTCTGAAAATGTCAGCTGGTACACCACTGAATGACGACGACCGAAAACCATGGATCGCCAAAGTGACGGATTGGATTGATTCTTACTGCATGGCTGGTAGAGATGGTGTTATCAGTTGCTCTGCACTCAGAAAATCGTACCGCCAGATGATCATTGGAAACCATAACGACGTACATCTTGTTTACTTAAGTGGCACCAGAGAATTACTTTCACGTCGTCTGGCGGAACGAAAAGATCATTTCATGCCACCAGATCTTCTTGAAAGTCAGCTTGAACTTCTAGAAGAACCAAGCGCTGATGAGCATGCCATCGTAGTAACGATTGACCGCACTCCGAATGATCTCGTCAGAGTCATCTGCGATGGCCTCGGCCTGTTATGAGAGCCATTTTAACTGACAATCATGATGCACTAACTATGCATCCGCGGCCGCTTGTCACCTTCAGAAATAATCTCTGCCTCTTGTGAAGCAAGCCAGTGCAGTCTGTCATGAACGGTTGATTCTGGTGCTATCTCACAGGCAAGCCGAACGTATGTCGCATGGTGACGCGCCTCTGATTCAAAAAGATCACCATAAAACTTTTGAAGCTCTTCGTCATGAACATGATTTTTTAATAATGAGAATCGCTCGCAACTACGAGCTTCAATCAGACCCGCCACAAGCAAGCGATCGACTGCTCTATCTGGCTCATTCTTACAAATCAATTTGTGAAGTTTTGGACCATAGTTACTCGGAGATAATTTTCGAAATTGAATATCTCGTCGCTCTAACAAATCAAGTACCATTTGAAAGTGCTCCAACTCTTCATTCACTATTTCAGTCATCGCCCGAGAAATTTTTGTGTTATCGACATAGGCGAAAAGAAGATTCATTGCCACACCTGCTGCCTTCTTTTCGCAATGAGCATGGTCGATTAGGATCTCATCGAGATTCTCATCTACCTGCGAAAACCAGCGTTCAGGCGTATCAATTTGTAAACTGAGCATAACCATAGTGTGGGTTACTTTAGGTCACAGTGGATGGAATTATTTATACTGAAATGATGGATTGAACGAATTGCCTGCAGCACAATCGCCCTCCACGCACACTCATGATTGAATCGGATAAAAATGATTAGTTTTGATAACTCAGATAATTCATCTGACTTGGATCATAACCGCAACCTTCTTGGCAAACCACTGATTCCATGCTCCACGGAACCGCTCACTGGATTTTTTCGAGATGGCCTTTGCCGAACATGTTCTGATGATACCGGTTCCCATACTGTTTGTGCCGTCATGACCGAGGCCTTTCTTCAATTTACAGTCGAAGCAGGAAACGATCTCGTCACACCACGACCTGAATTCAATTTTTCTGGGCTTGTACCGGGTGATCGATGGTGCCTTTGTGCGGCTCGATGGCTCGAAGCCATGAGAGCGGGCTGTGCTCCACGAGTTGTTCTCGAGGCAACGAGTGAGAAGGCACTCGATGTCATTCCATTCGAACTCCTCCAGCAACACACTGCTTAACGTTTTTATTCAGTCGGTGTTACGGCTCGTCGACAAAAAGAGTTTGTTTGCAGCGGTCCGCTCGGAACGACTACCAACAAATGAAACTTCGTCACCAATTTGTAACTGAAGCGTCGGCCCAGGATTTCGTATCTGCTGATTACTGCGCTGGATTGCAATGATTGTTACCCCTGTCTTTGCTCGAACATCCAGTTCGCCAATTGTCTGTCCCGCGACAACGCTCCGTTGTGATATTCGACAACGTCCTAGTTGGTCATGAATATCTGGGCTGTCTATCGACTGAACTGGTTGTCTTCTCACACCACTTCGCAAAAATCCATAGTTTTCTAGACGGAGTTGATCAACAAGATCATCAATTTTTTCTTCTGGAACATCGTAGATACCAAGCACACGCTCGAAAAGTGATAGTGCCGTTTCAAATTCTGCAGGCACAACAACATCCGCACCCAAGAGTCGTAATTCATCAACTTCTGCCAAGTACTCTGTCCGAACAAAAATTTCGAGTTCTGGTACAAGGTCACGTGCTACTCGGACGCTACGACGTGCACTCGCCGGATCAGAAATTGCTACCACAAAGGCTCGTGCGCGAAAGATCCCGGCATGTTCTAAAATTGGTCGACGAGTACAGTCGCCATAGCGGATATCTATACCCAATGCTCCCTCACTACGAACCGTTTCTGGGTTCAGCTCCAAAATAACATGCGGGACACCAAACTCAGCCAAAGCGGTTGCCAAGCTCCGTCCATTAATACCAAAACCAGCAATGATGACATGGTCTGATAAACCTATGTCATCTTCCGGTGGTGAATCATGAAACATCCCACCAAACCATGAGCTTTGTCCAAGCCAATCGCACAGTTGTGGCACAATATTTGTGAGAAATGGAGCCGCAGCCATCGTAATAACAGCAGCTGCAAGAAATGTCTGGTAGTCATCGCCTGTTAACAAACCAACATCAGCCCCGCGTGATCCGAGAACGAATGAGAATTCACCCACTTGAGCAATCGTACCACCAGCTATCAAGCTCGTCCGGACAGGGAATCCTGCAAGCATTGCTGGGATTGCTGTGGCAAAAATCTTGAGTAGGACGATCACAAAAACGACAAGGCATACAAGTCCGAAGTGTGAAAAGACAAACGATATATCTAGCAACATGCCAACAGATACGAAAAAAAGACTGGCAAGTGTATCGCGAAACGGGAGTACTTCTGCAAAGGCCTGATGCCCGTACTCACTTTCGGAAAGTGCTAAACCGGCTATGAAAGCCCCTATCGCAAGTGATAAGCCAGCCGCCGCAGTGATAGCCGCTGTGCCTAGGCAAATAAGTACCAGCGTTATGAGAAATAGCTCTCGATTCCGTAGTCGCACGACTTCGTGCAAAACTTTTGGAATGAACTGCCGTCCAGCAAGAAGCACACCAACGACGATAGAAAACCCTACGAGAACCGCCAAGAACGGATTTTCGACCAGTGCTTGAGTGCTTTGGTGAGAAGCATTTTGATGATTGGCTGGTGCACTCACTCCAGCTGAAGCCGCTAACAAAGGCACCGCAAGCATTGCGATAATCACAAATAAGTCTTGCAGCAAAAGAACCGATATTGAGATTCGTCCTGCCTGAGTACCGGATTGGCTCCGATCGGATAAAAGTTTCAGGACAATTGCAGTACTCGACATGGCAATCAGGAGCCCTGCAAAAATTGCTTGCGGAAGTGTTCCTACATGCCATCGACAGGCTGCAGCAATCAGAAATGTTGTTCCTGCAATCTGCGGAAGCCCAATACTCGCCATGAGTGGCAACATGGCAAGCAGTCGTGAAATGGATATTTCAAGTCCAACTGTAAACAAAAGGACGACAACGCCAATTTCTGCAAGGAGTTCAACGCTCTCCAGATCATCAACCAGCGACAGTCCATAGGGGCCCACAACTACACCCGAGACAAGCAAACCAATAACACTGGGTATTTGTGCTCGTCCAAACAGGAAAACAACGACTGCTGTTACAGCAAAAACGACAAGAAGATCAGAAAGAAACATTATTTAAATAGGAGAGGAGGGCAGCAGAGGTAATTTCATTCATAACAAAAACTACAGGAAAATCATCGAATCACCATTACCTATCTGGCTGGAAATCACACTAGGGGAACCACTCCATCATCTGTTAGAGTCTTTTCTGTACCAAAAATTTTGATAATTCCCTATGAAAGCTTGATATAAGTGGTCACCACGCAATGTCATTGGGCGCGGCTTCTGATCAGGACATTTTGTCCCGTCATTATATTCCTGTTTTCCTTTGGGCAAGCAGTTTCCGCCGATGAAAATGGGTCTCTTCGAGTTGAGACTGATGTCTTTGCGGACCAGGATGACGTCCCTATTGCGCACAGTCTGACACTGTTTTCATCCGAAGTCGCCTGGGACTTTCTTGACACCACAACTACAGAAAAGAAGAAATCCGAATCTGAATCAAATCACAGCAAAGCATTCAATGGTGAGATTGTTCTACATGATCCAACTCGCGAACGAGTTTTATTGATTGATCCTCTTCGGCAAGTGAAAACATCGATAGATAGTATTCAACTCGAACGATTACGTGTGTCACTTGCAAAGTGGGTGCGCACATCGGATGATAAACTTTTATGTTGGGCTGGCGGTCCACATTTCGAGAACGGCATTCAAGAATTGGATGATGCTATTGAACTCGTTGGTCCGCGGGTGCAATACCGAATTGAAACTACAGATGCACCGTCACCAGAAATAGCAGGGCAATACAGACAGTTTGCAGACACGGCACTCCTGTTACGTGCCCTTCTTCATCCGGGTGGCATTCCACCGTTTCCTCGACTGGCATTAAACAAACGAATTGCATCCGAAGCCAAACTTCCGACATCTGTTACTCTCCAAATAGATTCTCGAGGTAGTCTTGTTGCATCTGGACTCTCCTCGATGATGCAACGCCACTTGTATTCAGTTCACCGCATTCATCCCGCACTTCGAACTGATGATCTACAACGAATTGCTGACGCCGAAGCCTGCATGGCAATTGCTGAAGAGGTAAGTCTTGCAGAGTACACACAGGCTGAAAAGAAATAATTTTGGTTTCTTTCAGTGTCTGCTCATACACAAACAACTTCTATAAAAAGATCATGCATCTTTGGTGAGTCCCCGGTGCAGCCGGAATGATCCGTATGACTGCGTGATAAATTGTTACAGCCAAGAAATCTTAAGTATCCAGACGATATTTCCTTTGGCTCCTATCTTTCCCAGGCCTTCTTGTGAACCAAGTCGTGGTGCTGTCCACCCGTTGGAATCACATAAAGCCTGCACAGTTGCTAGCTCTATTCATTTCAAAAATCTATCTCACGAGGAACGGAGGCTTTTATGCTGGTATTGTCCCGAAAGCAAAATGAGCGCATTCGAGTTGGTGAATCAGTTGTGGTAACAATCGTAAGAGTAAATGGTGATAAAGTACGAATAGGCATTGAGGCACCATCTGAAATGCGGGTTTTACGGGATGAATTAGAAATCGATGCACTTGGAGACGTCATTCTTGAGGATGATGGTGTGTTACCAATCTCAAGTTTATGCAAACTTGCTGGGTAACCAGTTGAGAGATCCGTTTTGGAAAATACTGTAAATAAAAATTTCTCACGGGACCTAGGAGACAACGAGGGAAATAGACCGTTTCACAATGCAGTGAAGCCGGTGAAAGCGTATCAGTTCACACTTTTTGCAACGTTGATATGCAGCATAGTACTTGTTTCTGTTTTCGGTCTAGCCCTTGTGCCACCTCAGTTTTATCAATCGGTTGTGAATATTGGATTGGAGGAACAATCAACTGCAGGACGTTTTGTGACGCAGATAGCATCCGTCACTAATGAAATTCGGCATAGAAACAAATGGGGTATCAGCGTGCGTGAAAATGAAATAAATGCATGGTTGGGAAATGACTTGCCTCGAAATCACCCTGAACTTCTCGGAAACGCATTATGGGGCCGACTATCCCGCCCACGTATCAAATTAGAACCACACCTATTTCGTATCGGAATAGAAGTTTCGAGGTGGAGAGTTACGGCTGTGGCGTGGGCAGACATTGAGGTCCGGCTCAAATCTGCCAACCAATTCGCCTTAACTGTACAAAGGGCCGGTGTAGGGCAACTCCCTCTGCCTCGTAATGCCGTTCTTCAAGCATGTAAGAAGTCGTTAGAAAACTCAGGGATTGATACAGACATACATCGATATCGTGATCGAATTCTTCTTTTGGCAACTATTCCTGAGCGTCTCACAAATTCATCTTCACTGGATACAGAAAGTCGACAGCCTCGACGCTGGCAGGTTGAGTCTCTACGAATCGATCATGGCTCAGTCACAGTTGTAGGAACGAGTCATACGAAAAAAACTGCTCGTACATTTTCCGAATCCATGCCATCAAGTTATAAATAAAATGAGTAAAAAAAATAAAAAAGTCATCGAGAACCAAACGTCAAAAGAAAACACTCCTTGGAGTGAGACTCATGCCGACATGTGCAACGACCTTCCAAATACAGTACTTGGAGATGACATTGCGCTTGTTACTGAAAATATGGAGGCAATCCTTCGGTCACCTAGCTACAGCCTTGCACAAGACGACCGTGCACTGCTTGAACGGACTGAAATGCGGGGCGTACGCATGCTGCTGGAACTCGGTAAACCAGAACTTGCATTTCAGGAAGATAATATTGAGTCAACTGTCATTGTATTTGGTGGCACACAAATAGCCGAGAAAAATACAGCAGAAAGACGTTTGTCAGAAGCAACTCGTAATCTGGCTATGGATGTTGAAAACCAAAGACTTGCTCTTGAAGTTCAGCGAAGTGAAAGACTCGTTGAGTTGTCCCATTTTTATGATGCTGCAAGGCAATTTGCTCGACTTGTTTCAATAGATAATCAGTGTGACAAAAAACGATCTTATGTTGTCGTCACTGGCGGCGGTCCCGGCATTATGGAGGCTGCGAATCGCGGAGCTTTTGATGTTGGATGCAAATCAATTGGACTTAATATCAAGTTGCCGGCAGAACAACAACCAAATCCATTTATCACTCCAGAACTTTGCTTTCAATTTAAATATTTTGCTCTACGCAAATTTCATTTTATTCTCCGATCTGTAGGTGCCGTATTATTTCCAGGGGGATTTGGAACTCTCGACGAAATGTTTCAGACGCTCACGCTCCGACAGACGCACCGTATGCAACCTATTCCAATTATCTTATTTGGACATGATTATTGGTCCAAAGTTATTGACTTTGACTTTCTCGCTGACTCTGGTGTCATCTCACACGAACACCTCGATCTTTTCGAATACGCAGACACACCTGAGGGTGCATGGGAAAAAATCCTTCGGTTCAACAAAGCTCTAAAAAATAAATCAACGGAAGAAATGGCACCTGATGGTGTCCAAGACGAGTAGCAGCCCGATAGACGGAAGAATACAGTGGCTATCAAATGCACGGTATTCGAAGGCAGAATAAACTGCCCTCGTTCGGTCGGCTTTCGACTGAAATTGTTCCACCATGAGCCTGAACAATGTGTTTCACAATCGACAGTCCGAGTCCTGTTCCACCCGCCTGCCTGCTACGACCCTTATCCACACGATAGAACCGCTCGAAGAGTCGGGGTAAATGCTCCGCATGTATTCCGCAACCGTGATCAGTAATACTAATTGTAAGTTCTTCCTTGTCTTCAGAAGGAACTTTTTCCAGATTAGCGCGAATTGATATTGGTTGATGAGTCCCACTGTACTTAACTGCGTTTTCAATCAAATTGACAACTGCCTGTTCTAACAGGGGAGCATTCACCGGCGCAATCAGGCTCTTATCACAATTGATATTCATCATGATGCCCTGCTCCGTTGCTCGAGGCATACAGTCTGAACATGCAGTTGCCAAAAGATCTGCGATTCGTGTTGGCTCTAAAGGCAGAACACCGGACCCCTCACTCTGTTCAATTCGGGAGAGCGCAAGAAGGTCTTCAATTATTGCTTCAAGCCGATCTGCTTGTTTTGCAACAATGGATAAAAACCGTTTATTATCATTCGGTTCATTGATTGCTCCATCAAGGAGTGTTTCAACAAATCCCTTGATTGTTGCAATGGGTGTCTTCAATTCGTGTGATACATTTGCCACAAAATCTTGCCGAACAATCTCTAATCGCTCTAACTCGGTGACGTCGTTAAAAACCATTACGGCTCCACCTTCTCCAGACGGATCCCGGAGTGCCGTACCGTGAGCACGAATTGTTCGTTTTGGAGGACCTGTAAGATCGAAGTCATCTTCTATTGGCTCACGACAATCAATAGCACGGAGAACAAAGCGACGTATCGCTGGATTTCGCACCACACTCTGAAGTGGCTTCCGCAGAGCGACATCAATATCAATATTTAAAAGTGTTGCTGCTGCTTGATTGAGACCGACGATTTGTTGCCGAACATCGACAGCGAGCACACCTTCCATCATGCTATCGAGAACAGCCTCTTGCTCAATATCTCTTCGCCCAAGAGTCAAACCTCGTTCTACAAGTTTTTCTTTGAGAATACTGGTCGCTTCAGCAATTGTTGCTAGTTCGGCAACTTCCGGTCTTGGTATTGGCTCCGTTCCATCACCATTTACAACACGTTTGATTGCACGAGCAAG
>CAJQGO010000213.1 GCA_905477565.1 uncultured Planctomycetota bacterium | reverse complement strand
CCCGAACTTCGCATCCCGAAACCACTCAGGAGCCTGCTTATGCCGTGCGAGTGATTTCCACTCGGGCTCTTATTCTTCTGCGTGCGACAGAAGTCCATTGGTTAGATAGGTGGAGAAAATCACACTCACAAACAAAAAAGCTCGTAACGCTGTCATGATCGCACCCCTCTCGTAACGGCAATCAATTTATTTCTGCTTAAGCTTTATTTTCAGACAGTGGGCAAAGTCTGTTGGTTTTTTGGCTGGAAACGTTACTCGGAGCCCATCAGGGTGTCGTTCCCAACCAAGTTCACCTGCGTGTCCGAGCATCTCTACGGATTGTATTTCACTAATTCGCCTATTCCCGGGTGCGAGAAGAGCGAGTTCAACATATTGCTTATTCTTAGGGGGCCACTTCAGCACAAAGGCGTAGAGATAGTCACCTTTCACAGTGTAGCGAACGTCTTTGTATGTAAATGGAGACTCTTCAACAAAGTGAGGGATCTCATTGACTTTGCCCTCACCAAAATAGTGCCATGGACGAGTCCCGTAGATGCCCTCACCATGTACGTCTAGCCACCCGCCTATATCCTCAAGAATTTGTGTGGCCGTTTTATCAAGTGTCCCATCAGCTCGAATTGGAATGTTTAACAGCAAGTTTCCATTCTTACTGACGATATCAACAAATTTGTCTATCTGGAGGTCTGATGTCGTATAGGGCTTATTCACGTTATAGCCCCATGATCCTATCGAATCATCTGTCTGCCACGGCTCTGAAAGTATGTGACTCGCCTTGCCGCGCTCGTAGTCGAGAGTCGTCATGCCATCAGCGTAGAGACCCTGCCATGGCCGTTCTTTAACGCACATTACACCTTCCGGTCGAGCATTATAGAAATGGGCTATGACATCCATTCCTGTTTGCCCATTGTCATCGCCCCGAAAGGGCACCGCACAATCGAAATAGAGATGGTCGGGCTGGTAGTCATCAATGAGTTGTTCAAGCCGTTTTTTCCAATGCTCACGCCACACTTTTGGTGCATTCAGCGGCGCTCGTGGGTGCGTACTCTGACCGTCATTCGATGGATACAGGCCTTTGCCACCGCCTTGCCCACCGTCATAAGGCACACCTTTTTTTGGCCCTTCTGTGTCAGACTGATTTGCAACATTCAGCCAGCTATAACTCCGTGACAGATGCGTTGTCACACCAAACCGCAGACCCGCCTTAAGTGTGGCATCTCGCCAGGCACCGATAATGTCTCGCTTCGGTCCCATCGCGACAGCGTTCCATTGGTGGTGTGTTGAATCCCACAGATCAAAGTTGTCATGATGAACTGCGCATGGTGAAAAGTATTTTGCACCAGCACGCTTAAAGAGTGCCAGCAACGCATCAGGGTCAAATTTTTCTGCCTTCCACAGTGGAATAAAATCCTTGTAACCAAATTCTGAAGGATGACCGTAGTGCTCAAGGTGATACGCATAGTCTTCGCCACCCTCTTCATAGAGTTTCCGTGCGTACCACTCACCCCGCTCAACAACTGAATAGGCCCCCCAGTGCAGATAAATACCAAACTTCGCGTCTCGGAACCATTCCGGGCACTGATAGTGCTGCAGTGATTGCACCGTGGGCTTAAACTGCTCGTCCGAGTACCCCTGTGTTGCAGCCAGCAGGCAGATCATGCCAACGATTTGAGTCATCCACTTTTTTGTCTCTCGTACCATCATTGTTGTTTCCACCTATTCTTCTGTTGAATGAGGTTTGATATCTGTGAGCTTGAATGTAAAAACATAGTCACAGGGCAGGTCGTGAATTCCAATAGTTGCAAGATCAATTTCGATCGTATTATCTACTCGTTTCCAAACCAAGGTTTTCTGTGAGCCGAGAAGTGACACCTCACTCGTATCCGAAGGCATAACATCTCGGATGATGAATGTTCCACCAACCGGCCAACCGGGACTAAGTGCAAAAAGTGTATTTCCTTTTCTTGTGAATAGCGCTTCTCTCGATGCATTTCCAGGCTTTGGATCAATGGTCGACTCTGTAAGTGCACTACCTGTGTGATGATCTTCTTTTGAAAACTCAGGCCTCGCTCCAGCACTCCACTGCGCGTCTTTAACCCAGCGGCGGCTTCCGTAAATAGCCTCACCATTTACATCAAGCCATCTTCCAATTTCGGCAAGCCGCTCCTCCATGATCACGGGGATTCTTCCGTCATGTGTTGGGCCGACATCGAGCAGCAGGTTTCCACCTCGTGAGACAGTGTCAACAAGCATGAGAATGAGATGTTCTGCCGTGTTGTAATCGTCGAACGACTCTTCTCGATTAAAGCCAAACGACATTCCTATACCACGGTTTTCTTCCCAAAGGACATTGGGATCATCAAAGCCTGCGCCGTATTCAGTCGTGAAGTAACCGCCGTGCTTGCCTCGTACCTTGCCCCACCGATCATTAATCACTACCTCATCTTTATTCGGTGCATTGTTGTACAGCCACGCGAGTAGCGGTCGAGTTTCCCATTTGTCGTCATCCATCCACCAGTCTCCGTCTGAAAATATCAACGCTGGCTGATACTTCTCAACAAGTTCCTTGAACTGCGGGTACATAACTTCGTGGATATATTTTTTCCTCCCTGCTGCGCCTTCAGCGCTCTCCTCTTTTTTCCCCGCATACGGATGTTCCGTTTCCGGCCAGTAAGGATTGAACCAGTCCCAGATCGAGTAGTAGAGCCCCATTTTGAGTCCTTCGGCTCTCACCGCCCGTGTGAGGTCACCAACAAGATCGCGGTGTGGCCCTGACTCAACACTGTTCCACGCAGTCCCAAAACTCTGTGACGCTTCCGCACTTGGCCAAAGGCAATAGCCGTCATGGTGTTTCGAGGTAAGCACAACATAACGAGCACCACTTCGTTTGAAAATTTTCGCCCACTGCTCTGGTTCAAAAAGCTCACAGGTGAATAGCGGTCGAAAATCTTCGTAGGCAAATTCTTCGCCATACACCCGTGCATGAAATTCCTTCACCGCCTCTGAACGAGCGACAGCTGCAGCATGTTTTCGGGGGAGACCGTCCTTCGCATGCCAATACCACTCTGCGTAGGTCCCCTTCGGTGACCATGCAGGAACGGAGTAGAGCCCCCAATGAATAAAAATCCCAAATTTTGCATCTTGAAACCAGGCAGGCGTTGCTCTTGAATCGAGAGACTCCCATGTTGCCTCATACTCAGCGCCGGCTGACTCTTCGGCACACACCCTTGCGTCACCGTGCGTGGTACAGAGGATCACCAGCATGAGAACTATGAATAAACATTGACCAGATGCTCGCTGAGACACCCCATGCTTGCAGAGCCGGCCGGACCGCGTTTCATTTGCATTCATTCATCATCCCCTTGGCACAGTGGAACCCTCGTAATTGCTGCATTGGTAATCCAATGTAGGTGCCCATGCAAGCCACTCAATTGCACCCCCCAAAGGAACCCACAAGATACAATTTTCACCTCAGACTCAAAGGTGCTTTCCTCCAAAGCTGCGAGACAATGCCCGTGACTGTTCGGGGACCCTTGCTTTTTTTTACCATACACCTGCGTCATTCTGAGTTCCTGGACTCGTGCAGAAAAACCACCAGCCCGCAGTATCAATCACACGATCCTATCTTATTTGTATGGAAACGCTTTGCTCATGGCTCTCGTTTTTGGTGTGAATTCAATTAACTTGGCTCCATCAGCCAAAGGCCTGCTGGCGTTCGCGCTCTGCGGGTATCTTCTTCTGCTTCTTGCGGTCAGCATCTTTGCAAGTCGCCGAG